>JAVVVP010000016.1:0-36140 GCA_036652575.1 Bacteroidaceae bacterium | reverse complement strand
ACGTTCTCCATGCAAATATCAATATTATCCTCTTTACGGACATCGCGCTTTGGACGGTCTTAAATATCGGTCTGTCGAAGCAGATAAAAGGGGTGAAGAAGTAGTGAGCAGAAAGGGTATAAGCCGTTTGCTCGATTAAAAACCATTTGTCCGAACTGTAGAGCCGCATTTCTTTTTGAAGTGCGGCTCTTTTTGGTGGAGCGATGGATGCGTTGCTTTACGGGTATTTGGGGTTGTGTTTCATCTAGTGTGTTTCTGGATTGCTTCACCTTTGGCTCGCAATGACGGGAAGGAGGGAGTCGTCAAAATTTGACGAGTCCTTTTTTAGGGCTCGTTTGCAGACACACGTTTTGAAACCGTATCGTATTTTGCTCTAAATAGAAGGAAAAGGCGGGTGGGGTAAAGGGAAACTTATAAAACTTAAAGAAAGATTTTCTCTGTGTGCTAAATATTAGTTGTATATTTGCCACTCGAAATTAAAATATAGCGATAAATGAAGTTGCAAACAAAGTTCTATCTATTGGCGTTCTCTATCTTCTCTTGTACGGTAAACTTGAACGCGGAACAACTCGATACCTTGGAACTAGTACATGTAGAACGTAAAATGGGGCAACCGATTAAGCGAATACATCGCGTAGAATACTTGCTTGATGCACAAGAACTCGTAGGAGGTTCGGAGGTGCTTCGAAAGAACGTGAGTCATTGGATGGGGCTACAGTTGGCTCGCCTTACAGCTGTGACGGTAGAGGCTGGAAAACAGGTTTCGGAAAACGTGGTAGCCAACGATTACGAGAAACAATATATTCGCAATTCTAAAAAAGAAATATTGGCATGGCTGAAAGCAACGAAAGGCAAAGACGAACGCCCTTTGTGCTATACGCTAGACGTGAAAATGGTTCGTGAATATGAAACGCCGAAAATGATAACGTTCAAAGTAGAGGCTTATCAATATGGTGCAAATCGGAAAGGATTACAGAGTGAGGTGTTGGCCACCTTTCGTAAAAGCGATGGTAAACAATTGACGTGGAATGACGTGCCTTTGAAGAAAGAGAGGACAAAACTGAATTTACTCGTTGCAAAAGGGGTGCAGAAATACTATGAAACATCGAACTTTACGATGCTGAAGGAACGGTTGTCGATTCAGCGTCCGTATACGCAAAAGGATTTTCCTCTTCCGATGAGTTCCCCTGGATTTACAAAAGAGGGGCTCAAGGCAACTTATTTAATTGGTGAGATTAGTGAGGAGCAGACCCCCTCTGTGACCCTTAGCTATTCGCAAATAAGAAGTATTTTGCAACCAAATCTAAAAGCTTTACTGAAGTAATTGCATACGACGTATACCTATTTAATATATATTTATGGAACAAACAAAATGGAGTGAAACTGTTCTACTTGTAGATGCTGACTTTTTAGACAAAACAGCATTCGACCTTATCGTAAACTTAGAACGTGTCATAAATAGACCGATTCAGGCTGGTGATCTTTGTACTTGGCTGGATTGCCTTGCACTCGATAGCGGTATTCGCCCGGGTAAGAACGAGGTGCAAGTACTCTTTCTTTATCCAGAAGGTAAAACCGCGTTAGAACATTTTCGTCCTGCCTCGTTCTTACAAGAATTGGACGGCAAGGCGTTTTCTGATAATTTGGGAGAGTTTACACTTCATTCTTTTCCAATAGAAAGCGTGGTTAGCCGTGAAGATTTCTATTTGCAGTCGTTAGAAACGATTGCAGACTCTGCCGAGGTGAAACGGCTGTTGTTGGTTCCCGATATGGGGGCTTATGGCACAAGGGTACGTTCCTTCTTGACGAGCGTGGCGCAAAAAGAGGTTACACTTTTTGCCATGGAACCTGTGGCGGGAATAAATGGGCGCGCAGAGATACTCGGCTATTCCTTGATATGCGCGCTCGGCATAAGTTCTGAGGAATTAGGTTAACCGTGAAAAATAAAACGTCTTCGCTGTACGTAGAAAAATTAAAAGCATTATCTTTGCCTTCATATTATTATAAGAATAAAAGCAATATGGGAAAAGTTTTGATTATCGGAGCTGGTGGTGTAGCAACCGTAGCAGCCCACAAGGTGGCGCAGAACTCCGATGTGTTTACCGACATTATGATAGCTAGTCGCACAAAGAGTAAATGCGATGCCATCGTAAAAGCGATTGGTAACCCTGCCATACAGACGGCACAAGTGGATGCGGATGATGTAGATCAATTGGTTGAACTCTTTGGTCGTTTTAAGCCTGAACTCGTAATGAATCTTGCGCTTCCTTATCAAGACCTCACGATTATGGAGGCTTGCCTAAAGAGTGGCGTGAGCTATTTAGATACAGCGAACTATGAACCCATAGACGTGGCTCATTTTGAATATAGTTGGCAATGGGCTTATAAGCAACGTTTTGAGGAAGCAGGGCTAACGGCTATTTTGGGTTGTGGTTTCGACCCAGGTGTAACTAGTATTTATACCGCTTACGCTGCAAAGCATCACTTTGATGAGATTCATTATCTGGACATTGTAGATTGCAATGCAGGAGATCATCACAAAGCGTTTGCAACCAACTTTAATCCTGAAATCAACATTCGCGAGATTACCCAGAAAGGACAATATTGGGAAAATGGACAATGGGTGGAGACAGAACCGCTCGAGATTCATCAGCCTATCACGTATCCAGAAGTAGGACCTCGCGAAAGCTATTTACTTCATCATGAAGAGATAGAGAGTTTGGTGAAAAACTATCCAACGATAAAACGTGCGCGCTTCTGGATGACGTTTGGTCAGGAATACATTACGCATTTACGCGTGATTCAAAATATTGGGATGGCGAGTATCGTTCCGATTCATTATAATGGGATGGAAATTGTGCCGCTCCAATTCCTGAAAGCCGTGCTTCCTAATCCACAAGAATTGGGCGAGAACTATGAAGGGCAGACGAGTATAGGTTGCCGTATAAAAGGACTGAAAGAGGGCAAGGAACAAACGTATTACGTGTACAACAATTGCAGTCATCACGCTGCTTATGAGGAGACGGGTATGCAAGGAGTTAGTTATACAACGGGTGTACCTGCAATGATCGGGGCGCGTATGTTTATGGAAGGTAAATGGAAACGTCCAGGCGTTTGGAATGTAGAAGAGTTTGATCCCGATCCTTTTATGGAGCAGTTGCAGAAACAAGGACTTCCTTGGCACGAAGTGTTTGGCGGAGATTTAGAACTGTAAGGTCTTTCCTGAAAGCTTTCTCCAATAGGAGAAAACCTAATTATGAATTATTCATCTAAGTTCTTCACATAGAAATCTCTCCTAGGAGGGAACTAAAGAACTTTGTTTAGAAAAGAATATGGCAAAAAAAGAAAATATAGACGCTGCTCCAGGTAGCGAGAAACAGAAAGCGCTGCAAGCGGCGATGGACAAAATAGAGAAAAGCTTTGGCAAAGGCTCTATTATGAAAATGGGCGACTCGGTTATAGAAGAGATGGAAATTATTCCAACGGGTAGCATTGCCTTGAATTGTGCACTCGGCGTGGGTGGTTATCCTCGGGGTAGAGTGATCGAAATATATGGTCCAGAAAGTTCGGGAAAGACCACGCTCGCCATTCATGCGATAGCGGAAGCTCAAAAGGCTGGAGGCATTGCTGCTTTTATAGATGCAGAGCATGCTTTCGACCGTTTCTACGCATCAAAGCTTGGTGTGAATGTGGACGAGTTGCTTATTTCGCAACCCGACAATGGAGAGCAAGCACTCGAAATAGTAGACCAATTGATTCGCTCGTCTGCGATTGATATCATTGTGATAGACTCTGTTGCTGCGCTTACTCCAAAGGCGGAAATAGATGGGGATATGGGCGACAACAAGGTGGGACTTCATGCTCGTTTGATGAGCCAAGCCCTTCGTAAATTGACTTCTACCATTAGCAAAACCAATACGACTTGTATCTTTATCAATCAGTTGCGCGAAAAGATCGGCGTAATGTTTGGTAATCCCGAGACAACAACGGGAGGTAATGCGCTTAAGTTTTATGCAAGTATACGCTTAGATATTCGTAAGGCATCGACCATCAAAGATGGTGAGACTCCTGTAGGAAACCTTGTGCGTGTGAAAGTGGTAAAGAATAAGGTAGCGCCTCCTTTTCGCAAGGCAGAGTTTGAAATAACCTTTGGCGAAGGCATCTCGCGCATTGGCGAGATTGTAGACCTTGGCGTAGAATATGAAATTATCAAGAAGAGTGGTTCTTGGTTTAGTTACAAAGAAACAAAGATAGGTCAAGGGCGTGATTCGGTAAAGAATCTATTAAGGGATAATCTTGAACTTTGCGATGAGATTGAAGCTCTCATTGCAAATGCAATGCAAGAAGCGAAAGATAAATAACGATTGCTTTAGAACTGAAAGAAACTGTAAACTAAAAAAAAGAGCCAATTGTTTGCTCGTAAGGAATGCTTTGTTTACATTTGCAAAACTTATGCGGGCCGTATGACAATTCGACCGCACAGCAGAGGGTGGTGTAGCAAAATGATAACTTAATTATACTTCTAAGTTTTGGAACAAAAATTTTACATTATAGCAGGATGCAACGGAGCGGGTAAGACAACCGCTTCGTTCACCATTCTACCGCAAATTCTTCAATGTGATGAGTTTGTTAATGCTGATGAAATAGCCAAAGGGCTTTCACCGTTTCATCCTGAGCGGGTGGCGATAGAAGCGGGGCGTTTGATGCTAAAGCGAATAGCCGAACTGATGACGAAGAAATTGAGTTTTTCGATAGAGACAACGCTCTCAACTCGCTCTTATGTAGGTCTTATTAAAAAGGCGAAAGCTTTAGGGTACAATGTGGAGTTGCTGTTCTTTTGGCTTGCGTCACCAGAAATGGCGGTACAGCGAGTCGCGAAGCGAGTGGCAGAAGGAGGGCACGACATCCCTACAGAAGTGGTGTACCGCCGTTACAATGCGGGCATTCACAATTTGTTTAATATTTATAGCGATGTTGTGGATCGCTGGATACTAGTAGATAATAACGAGAATACTTCCACGATTATCGCAGAAGCGAACAAGGGCGTAACCGAAATTTATGATTTCGACCGCTTTAAACGAATTATGCAGTATGAGCATTCGAAACACTGAGAAGTCGGCATACGCACAACGTATACAGATGGGTCTTGCGATAGCCAATCGTAAGATGATGGAAACGGCTGCGGCGATGGGGCGCAACCTTATCATTTGTCGCCCTGGCGAGAAGTGGCAGGAGGTTGATGCACGTAAACTGCTGGAAGACGCAAAGCAGAGTGACTGGTGGAAAACGCATTTCGAATAAAGACAGAGAAACAAAAACGAAGAACGTGAGGATCGAAAAGGGGAAAAACGGTTCTACTTTTACGCTCTGCTAGCGATGCTCAAAAAGCAAAAGAAACGTTTTCTATATTTCCACCCCATGGCATCTTTTGTTACGCTTTATGAAAGAATGTCGATCATCATACAAATGTCATCCAAAGAAATGCCGTACTTATTCAGCACTTTCAAGTCCTCTAAAAAATAGGAACTCGTAAATTTATCGCTTCCAAGTATTTTGATGAAATGCTGATAATGCGTAATCGCTTCCTTCCTATCACCTTTCGCCCAAGCAACGTGTCCTGCATTGAGAAAATCCTCAGCGGTAGGATGCCCCTCTCTTATTTTCTTATAATATTTATGGGCTTGCTCGAGTTTGTTTGTGAGAAACGAGCACCACGCAATAGCTCTTTGTGCGCGCTCTGGATTCTTCTCTAAATATTCTACTTTAAAGAAAATAGGAAATGATTCTTCATATCTTTGCAAGTGTACCAAACATTCCCCATGTCGAAATAGCGTTTGTAGATTGTCTGCATCGATACGATCTAAACGTTCATATATTTTTTCAGCACTTTCAAACTTCTCTACCAATCTATAACATTGAGCCAGATGGCGTAAGGTCCAAACAGAATTAGGCTTTATGATATCGGCACGTTTATAATAGGTGATGGCTGTCATATAATCGGAACTTTTTTGATGACAAAATCCTATTTTCTGATAATCTTCGGCCGTTAAAATGGCAATCCGTTCTAACTTTTGATAAAGCGTTCGCGTTGTAGAATAGTTGTTTTGCTTAAATGAAAAGGCAATGAGTTTATACAGTTGTTCTGGACGTGATAGTAGCGCATCGAATAATGCGTTATCTGTGAGCTGTGTGTTTTCCTTAAACGGATTCTGTTCTCCTTGCATTTGACGGCAGAGGCTAAATAAACGATACAAATCTTGTAAGTACGATCGGCGTATACTATCAGGTGTTCTGTTTTTGTTGGCAAGTTTATCGATGAGGTCCTCTTCTTTGGCATCTGTATATTGACTTATTTGTGCTTTAAGCATTTCTTGTTGAGAAGCAGGTATCATTTTTGCCATTAAGCAAAAAGAATATTTATCGGAATCGCAAAGCGTATCGCTCGCAACAAAAGATTTAAAGAACGAATGGTCACTTTGAAATAACATTGCGACCTCTGGGATTTTCTGATCGAAGGGGTAAAGCCAATTTGCTATTTGTGAAAAGAAGGGATAGTTCTTTAAATTGGAAAAAGTTCCCATATAGACATCTGCACCATTTGCTTGTAATTCTGCAAGCAGAGCTATTTTTTTCTCTATGTTCTTAAGGGCTTCATCTTTTTCCCAATCAGGGTTCATCTCATTGTTCTTTAGCATCTCATCCACTTCTGTAAATCCAAATTTCGTACGTTTGAAATGTGGATTCTTGAGCATAGAGGGGATGATTTCATCGCGCATTTGCTTCTCTATCGTTTTTGTTTCCATTGCCATCATCAATTGAATTTGTAAATCACAAAGTGCATTTACAAACGCTATATTTTCTGATTGCAGTTTCATATAATCTTGTATTTCAGGATATACACACAGGCGTTTTGCATGGATTTGTAGAATCATCATTGCGCCTACGAAAGCTCGCTGAACATAGGTACTGTTTTTATCTCCATTCGAAAGTTCAAGTAAAAACATGGTTTTTCGGCTGTCAAAAAACGGAAGGCAAGACAACGTTATACTACTTACGATCAGAGAGCGAATCGTAAGAGGAAGGTCTTCGGACTGAAAAAGTGCGCGCATTTTTTCAACTTCATGAATGGTCCACCATTCACTGGTCCATAGATGGTTGAACAATTGCGGGTAAAGAGTTGTAAACTCTTGAATCAGTTTTGCTTGAATGGTAGCGCGTTCTGGTGTATCCTTTTCAAAATGTAGCCGTAGTTGTTTCTGCTCATTGTCCTTTATTTTTTCGCAGATGGTCTCTTCTGAAATCAAAAGATTCGATTCTTTTGTTCTAAGCGTTTCGTAATATCCTGAAACCTTTTTCCCCTTTACCGCCAAGCGATAAGAAAGATCGGCGAGTTCGTAACCCTTACGTATAAACGTCAAAAACATTTTTTCTCGTTCTGCGTCCGTCGCTCCCTTTTGCATAAATTGGAGAAGCATTGAATAGGAAGACTCAATGGCTTCTTGTTCTGATTTCAAATCCCAGTTCTTACTGTAAGACACAAGACTTTTGATAAGAACGAGTGCCTCCTTTAAATGATGAGAATGAAGTTTAGCGATGCATTCTTTGTATATTTCTTCTATTTCAACAATGTCCATCTGTTTCTGTCTGATAATTAGTTATTTAAAACATTCCTTCCTTTTGGGGTAACAAACTCAGAAAGGAATAAGGTATCTCCGCTATAATCTCTTCGTATTTTATTTCTACTTCGCAACCATTTTACCGACTTTTCTATTTGAGACGGTGAAGGTCTAAAGGCTGTTTTATATAAAGGAAGAACTATTTTTTTGATGTCTTGGGGTTGTATTTGATACCGCTTTAATAAGATGGAGTCGCAAAGATTCTTATTCTTATTTATGCGATGAACGGCCAAATTATAACCTTCTAGGAGTGACTTTATTTGTGTTTTACGATAGGAATTGGTGATTGCTTTACATGAAAATGCGATGGCGGAGAAATTAGTTTGATCCTTTTTGGACTTATAGAGAAGTCTACCTCCTTGCATAATTGCTAATTGGGCCTGAGGTTGTGGCAATATAGCGGCATCTATTTGGTTGTTGTTCAGCATATTCATACGAATGCTTACGCTGTTGATTTGTGGGCGATAGATGGCATCTTTTTTCATCTTTATGCTGGTGACGATTTCATCACTTAAGAAATCGGTAACGGAATGACGAGCGATCACGATCATTCTATCCTTTAGCTGTGACAACTTTTTTATTCTTAGCATTTTTGAACTAACAAGCTGGTATTCTGAGTTAAGCGAGGAAAGAACACGAATCTCTTTTTTGTTATTTTGCAGTAAGGAGGCTCTCATTAAATCGGTGCAAAATCCATCTACTTTCTTTTCAAGATAAGCTTCTTCACAATCCATTTGCGAATCCTTGACAACGAGGCGGACATCTAATTTCAAGGAATCGTATAATCCCAGATCTTGAGCAACAAAGAACGGTAGGCAATCAAGTGTAGGCAGTAAGGCCACCTTTAGCGCAAGAGAATCTTGTGCTTTTGTTTTTTTTGCTTCTGTTTTTTGTTCTGTTTGTCCTTGGCATCCAAGAAGCAGAACACTGGTAATAAATAAAAGAATAATCGTTTTCAAAATCGATCTATTAAGAGTATTAAAACAAAGAAAAGAGGGCAACTCATTCTAGTACGAGCCACCCTCTTTATACATATTATTTTATATTAGTTGCCACTTTCAATAGCTGCAATTCCAGGAAGAGTCTTACCTTCTATGGCTTCGAGCAAAGCTCCACCACCTGTAGAAACATAAGAAACTTTATCTGCCATACCAAACTTGTTGATACATGCAACAGAGTCGCCACCGCCAATAAGAGAAAAAGCACCGTTCGCGGTTGCTTCACAAATTGCTTCGGCCACGGCTTTACTACCCGCCATAAAATTGTCCATTTCGAACACGCCTGCAGGACCATTCCAAAGAATCGTTTTGCTCTTCTTGATAGCTTCTGCAAAAGAGGCCATTGCTTTAGGACCAATGTCTAAGCCTTCCCAACCATCTGGAATTTCGTTTGATGGACAGAATTTTGTGTTGCAATCGTTCTTGAAGTCATCACCTACTTTTGCATCTTCGGCAAGAATTAGGTTCACGCCTTTTTCTTTTGCTTTAATCACGATGCTATTGGCTAAATCAAGGTACTCATTTTCACAAATAGAAACACCAATGTTACCCCCAGCGGCTTTCATAAAGGTGTAAGTCATACCACCTGTAAGGATCAGGTTGTCCACTTTATCAAGTAAGTTTTCGATAATTTCTATTTTTGAAGAAACCTTAGAACCACCCATAATAGCGGTAAAAGGACGTTGGATGTCGGTCATCACTTTCTTAACGGCTAAAACTTCTTTTTCCATCAAGAAACCGAACAATTTGCTGTTTGCATCGAAATAATCTGCAATAATAGCGGTTGATGCATGTTTGCGATGCGCTGTTCCAAAAGCATCGTTTACATAGATGTCTGCATACGAAGCTAAGATTTTCGAGAATTCTTTCTGTTTCTCTTTTAGTGCTTTTTTGGCAGTTGCTTTTTCATCATCTGAAGCAAATTCGCCGCGTGGCTTACCTGTTTCCTCTTCATAGAAGCGAAGATTTTCAAGTAGTAACACTTCACCCATTTTTAATGCATCCGCTTGAGCTTTTCCTTTTTGGCAATCCTCACAAAACTGAATAGGGGCACCAAGAAGTTCACTGACACGACCTTGAATCTGTCTTAAAGAACATTTCATATCTGGGTTCTTCTTTGGACGTCCCATATGAGACATTATAATTAATGCTCCACCATCCGTCAACACTTTCTTAAGTGTTGGCAAGGCTCCACGAATACGTGTGTCATCTGTGATGTTACCGTTTTCATCTAAAGGTACATTGAAGTCTACGCGTACAATTACCTTTTTACCTGCGAAGTTACAAGTGTCAATTGTCATAATTTTAATTATTTAATAATATATATATTCTTGTTTTACTGGCTAGCAAATGTACTAAAAAAAGAGAGATTAAACGAGCCTTTCACGTATCTTTTCTTGGTTGAGTTCGACATTCTTCTATTTTAGTATGGTCTTTGTCGTTATTGGCTTTAGCTTATTCCTTTTTTTGTAATCTTCACATAGCATTTTCAATTCGCAAAGATCGCATTTTGGCGTGCGTGCAAGGCAAGTATAACGTCCGTGATAGAGTAGCCAAAAATGAGCCGATGCTACTTTTTCTGTTGGTATATTGCGCATCAGCTCTTTTTCCACCTTAAAAGGAGTGTTACAACTTAATGGAACAAGACCTAAACGACGACTAACTCTGTATACGTGTGTATCGACTGCTAAGGCAGCTTTTCCAAAGATGATGGCTTGTATGACATTGGCCGTTTTTCTTCCTACGCCAGGTAGCTTTGTTAAGGAATCATGTTCTTCTGGCACTTCACTCTTAAACTCATTGACCAGCATTTGTGCCATTCCCACAAGATGCTTTGCTTTGTTGTTTGGGTAAGATACAGAACGAATATATTCAAAAAGGACCTCTTGGCTTGTTTCCGCCATCACTTCTGGGGTTGGGAAATCTTCAAAAAGCTTTGGGGTGATTTTATTGATACGTTTGTCTGTACATTGAGCCGATAGGATGACAGCAACGAGTAATTCAAACGGATTCTGGTAGTTGAGTTCGGTATCTGTTGGCGGCATTATTCGCTCAAAGTAATTCAGTACTTGACGGTATAGTTCTTGTTTCTTCATATCGACTAAACAATGAGGTCTGTTCTCTATTCAATTCAAGGTAGATCTGATTATTCTATTTGTCTGCGTTCTCTTTTTCAAAAAACAAACGGCATTAAGATGAAATTGCTTCTCACAACTCCTTTATCTTTATGCCGTTTGTATAGAAATCTAATTGTAATATCTATTTCACAGGAATCTTATCAATTCTACGTTGATGTCTTCCCCCTTCAAATTCAGTCCCTAAGAATTCGTCCATTATTCCTTGTGCTACTTCTGTTGAAAGATAACGGCCAGGCATTACAAGTACATTCGCATTGTTATGAAGACGAGTCATGTGAGCTATTTCTGGAATCCAACAGAGAGCTGCACGAACATTTTGATGCTTGTTTAAGGTCATACTAATACCTTCTCCACTACCACATATAGCAATGCCCAACGTGCATTCGTTGGCCGCTAAGCCATTTGCTAAGGCGTGAGCAAAATCTGGATAATCGCAGCTTTCTTCTGAAAAGCATCCATAATCTTTGAATGCGAGGCCTTTTTGAGTAAGGTAAGATATGACAAACTGTTTAAGGGCATAACCTGCGTGGTCTGATGCGAGACCGATCCTACTTGTATCCATGCTGTTGTTATTTAGTTAAGAAGTTCACAACTTCATTGCAAATGTTCTCTGCTGTGAAGCCAAATTTTTCATCAAGTACCGTGAACGGTGCAGAGTATCCAAAGTGGTCAAGTCCAAAAACCATTCCATTTTTACCTACGATACCTTCGAGGGTTATCGGTAAACCCGCGGTTAGTCCAAAGACTTTCGCATTTGCAGGTAGTACGGATTCTTGATATGCTGCTGTTTGAGAACGGAAGAGTCCTTCGGAAGGACAACTTATAACCCTTGCTTTAATGCCTTTTTCTTTGAGTAATGCCGTGGCTGCAACGAGTGTTGCAACTTCTGAACCTGACGCAACGAGCGTTATATCCGAGTTCTTTGTTTCGATTACTGCATAGGCTCCTTTCGTTGCTTTCTCATAAGGGGTTCCCTCTGGAAGATCTTTTACTTTTTGACGAGAGAGTATGAGTGCTGTAGGTGTGTTCTTATTCTCCATGGCCATTTGCCAGCAAACCGTTGTGGCGTGTACATCTGAAGGGCGAAGCACTAAAACAGAATTACGACCATTGTGATTTTTTAGTTTCTCCATGAGTCTAATTTGCGCTTCTTGTTCTACGGGCTCATGGGTAGGACCATCTTCGCCCACACGGAACGCGTCATGAGTCCAAATAAATTTAACAGGAAGTTCCATTAACGCTGCCATACGAATGGCGGGTTTCATGTAATCAGAGAAAACGAAAAACGTACCCATTGCGGTAAGAATACCTCCATGGAGTGACATCCCAATGCAACAACAAGCCATTGTGAGTTCGCTCACTCCTGCTTGAAAGAATCCACCCGAAAAATCGCCCTTCACAATATTCTTTGTTTTATTTAAAAAGCCATCTGTCTTATCGGAGTTACAAAGATCGGCCGATGAGCAAATCATATTTTCTATCTTCTCCGCTAACATAGATAAGCAAGCTGCAGAACCATTACGAGTGGGGTTGTCCTTTTTTTGAACAATCGTATTCCAATCAAGTGTTGGTAATTTACCTTCGAACCAATCTTTCTGCTTTGCAGCTCTTTCTGGATTCTTTTTAGCCCAATCTTTTTCTTCCTCATGACGAACGGAAACAATGGCTTTCAATTCTTCTGCACGTTGTGCATAAAGCTCTTTTACCTCATCATAAATAAAAAATGGGTTTTTAGGATCTGCGCCAAGGTTTTTAATGGTATTGATGTACGCATCGCCACCAAGAGGGGAGCCATGCGTTCCACAATCACGTTCGTACGAAGTGTTATCAGCTCTGCGACATCCTTTTCCCATAATACATTTTCCAATGATAAGGGTAGGGCGTTCTGTCTCGGTATTGGCTTTTTGCAACGCGTTACGTATTTGTGCTGTATCATTGCCATTAATTTCCATCACGTTCCAATTCCACGATCTGTATTTCATTGCTGTATCCTCACTGATAACAGCTGTGCATTCTGTAGAAAGTTGAATGTCGTTTGAGTCGTAGAACATAATAAGGTTATTGAGACCTAGATGGCCTGCAATACGTCCAGCACCTTGCGAAATCTCTTCTTGAATGCCTCCATCTGAAATATAAGTATAAATCTTTTCTTTATTAAAAGATTCATTACCTGTGCGTGCTGCCAGAAATTTGGCCGCAATAGCAGCACCCACCGCATACGTGTGTCCTTGTCCAAGTGGGCCCGAAGTGTTTTCGATTCCTCTTTGAAAATTTACTTCTGGATGACCAGGAGTGGGGGAGCCCCATTGTCGAAATTGTTTCAACTCGTCAATGGTAAATCGCCCTATAATAGCTAATTGGGAATAAAGCATAGGAGACATGTGCCCTGGATCTAAAAAGAAACGGTCTCTGCACTCCCATTCTGCATTTGAGGGGTCATATATTAAAAACTCAGAAAAGAGCACATTTATAAAGTCTGCGCCTCCCATTGCACCACCAGGGTGTCCACTTTGTGCCTTTTCGACCATAGAAGCTGCTAATATTCTTATATTCGCAGCAGCCATATCCATTACTTTCGTAGAATTATTCATATCTATTTATGAGTCAGTTCCTAAATAAGAAACAAAAGTACAACTAATCTGGGGGATAGCCAAATAATAAACTCGAATAATGGGCTCGGCTGCCATTTCAGGTGTCTTGGAAGGTGTCTTCAGGTATCTTATCTTCCAAAAGTGGAGCGCGCTCCACTTCAAAAAGGAGCGCGCTTGAATTCAAAAAGGAGCGCGCTCCTTTTGAATTTTTGGGGCAGATATTCATAAAAGAAAAAGCACAACTCCTTTTAGAATTGTGCTTTTGAAGAATATAGAGGTACCTGGCAGATTCGAACTGCCGTTGACGGTTTTGCAGACCGCTACCTAGCCACTCGGTCAAGGTACCCTGTTGTTCTGTTTTTCGGGTGCAAAGATAATACCTTTTTTTAAACTGGACAAACTATTTGTCGTGTTTTTTTGCTGCATTTTTAAGAGGACAAGGAGAGGAACAGGTTGAACAATCTCCTTTTTTGTTGGTTTTGAGGCATTTGTATAGTTTTATGACAAGCCATACCAAGATGACTAATCCTATGATCGTTACTAAGAATTCTTGCATTTTGTTTGATTCTTTGTAAAGGAATTATTTGTTTTCTGGATCTCTAATGTGTGTTTCGTATAAGTGGAGGAATCAGATGTCTGAGGATGTTTGACAATAGAGAGGCTATTTTCCATGCCCTATTTTTTGTTTTTTATTTTTTTGATAAGTTGTCCCAAACGGAGTTCTCTACTAAAATGCAAATATAAAAGGAGGGTTGAGAGTGCAAATGTAGCTTTTATACCGAAGCTGACAAATATATTGAATGTATTTATCATTGTAGAAGTGAAGAAAAGAACAATGGCGAGGAGAATACTTACTTTGATAGGGTGAATTAATTGTTCCCAAAAGGTCTTCATTGATGCGTGAAAAGTTACTTTGTACATCGTTAGATAGCATTGAATGAAATAGATGATAAACGAGATGTCCATTAATAGTGCTATTGCTTTGATGCTTTTGAAGTAAAAAACGCCGATGCAAATAGCGATGATACTTGTCGTAAAGGATGTCACTCCACTAAAAAACAAGGAACGTGTATCATTACTTGCTTGGAAAATAGCTCCAGATGTATTTAAAAGGATAAGTATACTTACTGATAACGAAAATATTTGAAATACAGGGATTGCTTGTATCCACTGATCCCCAAAAAGGATTAAAACAATTTCGCGTGCGCAGAATAAGAGAAAGATAGAAAGAGGAAAACTAATAAACGAGAGTATGTGTATTATTTTTTCATAGGAACGTTTGATGCTTTCTTTATCTTTTTGCATTTCCGAAAAAACAGGATGAAGTACAGGTCCTACTACCAACGACACATTTTGAAGAGGCAACATCAGAAGTTGATAGGATTTATCATAAAATCCAAGAGAGGTCATATCGATCGTACGACCTATAATTAGTTTATCGACGTTTTTTGAGAAATAGTTGAGGATGTTAAACATAAATTGGTACGTGGAATATTTGGCAATCTTAGCCAAAGCTGTTTTTTGTAGTGTTAGATGAATCTGCTGTGGGTATTTATAATAGTTTAAAAAGAAAATGAGTGAAGCCGATAGTATGGGATGGATGATTAAAGCATAAATGCCAACTCCCGCAAAAACAGATATGATAGCAATGGCACCTGTTAAGAGTTGTACGAGCAGGGTTCGAATGGCAATGTATTTAAAGAGCTTGTTTTTATATATCAGTCCATTGGGTACAATATTAAGAGTAGAAAATAATAAGTTGATGGATAATAATTTGCAAATAGTTGTAAGGGTTGGATCTCGATAAAAAGAGCCTACTAATGGGGCACAGAAAAAGAACAAAGTGGAGATTCCAATACCCATCCATACGGTGAACATGAAAATAGAGGAGGTGTCTCGCTTGCTTAAATCGTTGCGCTGTATGATCGCGGGGCCTATGCCCATTTCAGAGAAGGTGCTAAAGAACAAAATGAAAACGGTGGCAATGGCAACTACACCAAAATCTTTAGGTGTAAGCATACGTGCGAGAATGCCTACCACTACGAGTGATATAATCATTCCTGAATACTTTGCTAGGGCTGTATAAGCAATTCCAGAGGTTAATTCTTTTCTGATAGACATACTTTAGTGGTGTAAAATGGTCTTCTTTATTTTTTTTATTTTGAGTAATGTTTTCTTTATCAAAGGTAGTTTCTCTCCACTTTTAATGGCGTAAAAGAGGGAGGTCTGTTCGTTTATTATTTTGAAATTTTCTGTACATAGTACAGGCTTTTTTGTTAAGATATTTATTTGTATTGCTTGCTGGAGTGAACTTTCAATGAAGAGATTATAACCGGCCTTTTTGTATTCATGTGCTTTGTGAACGGCATGTCCATTGATTTGTATACGTTCTTCTTGATTGGCAGCTTTCATCATTATGAGTTTGCAGTATTGTACTCCATGTTTCTCTAGCCAAGCTTCTGTCTGAGGGCGATATTTTTCTAGACGAGACGTAACAAGCGTTCCTATTAGTTTTTTAGGAATATATAAAGGGATTGCATTTTTGATGAAGTCTATATAACGTTCCCCATCATCATTTTGAGCCTCTGTGGGATCGACACATAATACCCCATCTATATCCATACAACTTTTCTTTAATATATTGTGGTTTAATATATTCCATTGAAATAAACGGGGCAAGGGCAAACATTCAAAAAAATAATCTACTTCCTTTTCCATGTTTGGAACGCCGTAAATTACCGCATATTTTATTTCTATATTGTTTCTATCCATAAGGGATTCTTTGCATTTTTGAAGCTGTGCCCCCGAAGATATACTGTCATCTACGATCAGTACTTTTTTGATGTCATTGTAGTTTAAGGTTTCATTTCTTTCTCCACCATCATAAATATGCTTGTTTTTGAAAGAGTCTAAATCGGTAAGTCTTGTATTAAGATACAAAGCGATGAGTGCTGCAGGAAACATACCACTACGTGGTATTCCAACGATTAAATCGAAGTCGTGAGGCAAAATAAATAATCTGTGAAGGATTATTTGGTTTAGGTTTTCTATAGAACGATAATTCATTGTTTATAAATTTTTTGAGTTATGATTGATAGATACTTAGTAACTGTTTTGCTGTATTACACCAAGAAAAACTTTTAGATCGTTGCAATCCATAGTTTACTTGATTTACATAATATTCAGGATCTGTTTCGAGCTGTAAAATTTTATTACAAATGGCTTCGGGAGAAGTTACATCTACAAGGATACCGCCATTACCTGCAATTTCAGGAAGGGCGGATTTATTGCCTGTAATAACAGGCGTACCACATGCCATACTCTCGAGCATGGGTATTCCAAAACTTTCACGCAAAGAGGTGTACAAAAAAACAAATGCCCCATTGTAAATAGCTGCTAAATCTGTATTTGGTATATATCCAGGAAATGCGAGATGAGACTTAATGTGCTCTATGCCTTCTTTCTTAAGAAGTTCATTAAGATAGGGCTCTTTTAAATCGGCAATCAGTAATGGACATTTAACTTTGGAACGTTCCAAATACAAACTATATGCTTTAAGAGTTCGCGAAGCATTTTTTTTAGGATCTGTGTTCCCGAGAAAAAACAAATAACGAGCGCCTGTTTTTTGTGTGATATACTTTTTTGTGACATTCTCTACATTTATCATCGGTTTAAAGTGAGTGCTAAATCCGTTGTATACTGATACTACGTTAGAGGCAGGTAAATGAAGAGCTTCGCTTATTCGTTTGCATTCAAAGTTGGAAACGGTGATTATTTTTTTGCATTTTACTAAAATACGTGGAACGACTAGGCGGCGATAAATACGCCCCATATTCTGATACCATGATTTGTTCTTTATTGTTTGTGGTTCCAGAAAGATAATGTCGTGGAGTGTTAGAATGAGAGGTACATGGCAATAGATCGGGGCTGTATTACTTGTACAATGGAGTAAATCGGGTTTAATTTTTGCAATAGCGATTGGCAATGCCACTTGTTCCCAATAAGGGTATGACCAACCTTTTACTTCTATAATATGGAAGTTTTCCGTAGGTTCTAAACAGCGATCTTCTCCAGGAGATACCAGAATATAATAAGTATTGCTTTTATCTATCTTTTGAAGCTCGCGTATCACTTCTAGTGCTACGAAATCCATACCATGCTTATTGGTCCTGAAGATGCGTTGTGCTTCTATTGCTATTTTCATGATTCAAAGGTTTTTAGTTGTTTTTTTCAGTATGTAGAATTTCTTTTTTAGCTCGGCTCATGCAAAATAGACCCAAAAACATCATGAAAAATAATAGAGGAATATTTAGTATAGCCTTAAGTAGTTTCCCATTTATAAGGTAGTCGGGTATCGCCATTGTAAATGTCAATATCAAAGCCGCCAATAACCCCCACCATTTTATACACATAGATACATCATAGTAGCTAGTTACCAAGGAAAAGATAATGATTAGTCCTAACAAAATGATACGTGGAGGCATCATCCATTGGAATATTTTATTTGCATAATCCCAATTTCCTTGTAAAAGAGCAAAGGGAAGTGATTTGAGTCCAAAAAACAAATTATAGAATTGGCTAGCGATCCAACGACGACGTTGATTATAAAATTGAGAACTTTTCTTGACTTTTTCATCGTAAGTGTAGACGGTTCCTAGATATTCTATATATGTATATTCTTTTAATAGAAGCATTTCTAATTGTTTGTTTTCTCCAATAATGGATGCTTCCATGATACAGTCTTTGAAGATATCGTATTCAAATGCCATACCTGATCCTATCAAACTTGCCGAGAATCCCAAATTAGTATGGCCTTTACGGAAAATATTATTGTTCATCTCTTCACTAACGGCATCAAGAATAGCAATACTTGTATTTAAATTTTTAGCAACTCTATGTGTTTGTACCACAGAACACCCAGAGTAAAAAGCATCGTTCAAATTATCTAAAAAATTATTTTCTACAAGATTATTAGCATCAAGTATTATGGCAATATCATATTTTAAGTTGTTGAATTCTATATGTTTTACCGCCATTTGAAGTGCTTTATTCTTGGAGCTATTTTCATTGAGACGTAGAACCATGATGCCCAAATTCTCTAATTCTTGGTTTGTGGATTCTTTCATTTGATCTGCTATTACAAGAATGTCATATTTATCACGAGGATAGTTTTGTTTCAAAAGGTTCGTTGCTGAATGAATTATTATTTCATCTTCTTTATAGGCTGAAAATAAGATAACAAATTTCTGTTTTTTATTTGCAGGGGGATAAGGAAATTTTGATTTCCCAAGCGACTTAAAAGCGAATAGAAATAAATAACCAACGAGTATCGTGAAGCAGAGAAACAAAATAGCATCTGTCATTTGAATCATATGCTGAAGTTGCTCAGCGTTGACATTTAAATTTAAAAAAAAGTTTTCCATGTTATTTTGCAGTTTCTTTTGTTGTTAATTGTTTGTCAAAAAAATCACCTTTCATTATTAAAGCTAAAAACATAAAGGATATAATCATCGTTGGAAATTGTCCCCAAAAGGCATTTCCATATGCACTTAACATCATACCGACAATACCACAGAGCATAGCACTAAGCAGTCCTTTTAGCTCTGTATTTTTGATCTTAAACATTAGTATATAAGAGCATCTACCTACAATAACCAAAAGGATGCCAATGTAAAGAAGAAGTCCAACGATACCTGTTTCTACCCATATTTTCACATACCAAGAGTCGTGTGGGATAGAGGTGGTGAAGCGGAATGACGTTTTTTGATTTTCTACACCAGCTAATCCCAATCCTTCTCCAAATGGTTTGTTTTTCAAATACTGTCCTAATTTCTCTCTATTTTGTTTACGTACTAAGAAGGATCCATCCTCATTAGGTCTAAAAGCCGTTCTCATTCTTCTAATTTGATCATTGTTTTGACCAATGGTTGTGAAAGCAAAGAATACATATATAAAAAGTAGTAGGATGCTCCCTATGCCAATAGCTTTTATGTTTTTGCTAATAATAATAAAGGTCGCAATTCCTCCTAATGGTACAATCATAGCTCCGCGAGTACCGGAAAGCATCATGGCATAAAAACACAGTGCACCAGTAAGAAGATAGTATACTTTTAGATATTTGTTTTTTATGACAAAGGATGTAATTCCAAAAATAACACTTGCACATCCCATATTAGAACCAAAGTTCCCCGCATCTGTAAAAAAAGAAAAATATCTTGTTCCTGTTGATATTAAGTGCGTTATGCCACCTCCTTCTGCTAACCATTTTAGTTCTGCCTCGTCAAACCCTATGTATTTTTGCATTATCGCTTTCATTACAGCCAAGAGAGAAAGCACGGAATAGATCCTTAAGAAATACTTAATGTGCTTTTTGTCTGATACGACCAAAGCGATGGCCACAGAAGCTAGAAGACCACCATAGATGAGCAATCTTGATAACATCCAAGCATTTATCATTGCCGTTGGATTGGCTATTTCTAATAAGCAAAACACAGCCCAACATAATAGAGCTATATTCATTACATTAAGTGATTGCTTCCATTGCACATTACGAAGAATAATACTATGAATAAGAGGTAAAAGTAGGGAACAGAAAAGCAAAATATCAAAAACAACGCTAATGCCACTTATTTCTATATATCGTGATATACCTAGTACTAAATAGCTGAATATAAAAATGATATACAATAATATGACAGGATAATTTGTAATAAAATAAAGCGTTATAATAAATATAGGGCATAGTAAAATGATTCCAAATAAAGGCAAGTTCCCCAAAGATAATGTCGTAACAATTCCTATCAGTCCTACTGCAATAAATAATTGCGAAAGAGACTTTTTCTTGTCATTTATATTGTCTTTTATTGATAAAAGCATTTTAAAATCTTTTTATAGCGGTTCTCTTTGCGGTAAGTCCCATATGTTTCATTCTACGACTAAAGGTGTTGGCTGAAATAAAAGGTGATAAATCTCCTGTAAAATCTTCTACAGCTTCACGTGTCGTGTTATTCAAACAGAGCGCAAATGGTGCTTTCTTCTTTAGTACATTGATGTGAGCTATCATCTCTTCATCGCTTTTTTTCCATACTCGGCAAGCATTTGCGATCAATAAATTGGCTGAAGCCTTAAGCATAAAGGCGGGAGGAATACTGGTGTGTTGCAATGCTGGATATTCAATTAAAAGGATATTAGGTTGCTGTTCTTCTTCCTTTTTATATAATTGAAAAAAGTTTGTAGCCAACAAATAAGACGCATCCGTAAGAAAGTCTTCCCCTGCTTTTATGTACTTTATTGTTAGACCCAACTTTTCCCATTCTTCTATTAAGAATTTAGCGATATAACTTTTCCCTTCTCCTTGTTCTATGCTTAATAGGTTGAATACAGCGGTGTGCTCTTCGCTAATATATGAATTGATTCTATTGCAAAGATATTCAGCAGAACGTCTATTCCACGTTTTTGAATAGCCTCGATACCGCAGTTGATTGCGGCCAGAGAACAGACCGATGGTTTTAAGACCTGTCAATCGCTCTGCTCTATCGGCATCACGTAGTGTCCTATCTAATAACTCTATAAGAAGTTGATAAATAGATATAAAGATGATACTTCCTAAAAATGCAGTTATAATAAGCAATATTCGTTTACTACTATTGGGGCTTATGGGGAACTCCGGTGCTGTTATGGTATCAAGTCCTGCTGTAGAGAGTTGTATATTTCTCTTTTTGAGTTTTGCTGTATTAAGAGCATCTACCATTTCAAGATAAGTTCGTTCTATAACGCTAATCTCTCTTTCTCGACTTTTTATTTCGGTACCTACAGGTGAAAATATTTTATATTGGTCTACATACTCTTTTTTGCGATTAATCAATACTTTTAATTCACTCTCTGATTTCGTTTTACGAATTAAAGCATCAAGCCATTGGCTAACTAAATCTGGAATTGCTACACCTTCTTTTGAATATTGATAAGTATCTAAATCTGTCGATGCGCCCGAGATCGCTTTGTTTGCTTGTTCTAATTTTCTTTTATAGGCTTCGAGTTCTAATTTACCACTCGTGCTTTTTCCTGAGAAGAGTTCTAAATTTGTGATTTTTGCTTGAAGAGTTGTTATTTTGTCGAGCCCCTTAAGTAAATTTTCTTTTGTGCGCATTAATTTCCCGTAAGTTCCCATTTGTTTATCTAGCATCTTTAATAAATGACTCGCACTTTCGTAATCTCGACGTGTTGATTCTAAACGATTTTCATACTCAGAATACGAGATAGCTGTCGCTTTTGTTTGCTCTTCATAATTGATTATATTATTGGCTATATTATAATTAGATAATTTGATTTCTAAGTTGTGAAGTTCTTTTTTCTGTTTCTTTACTTGTTGCTCAAAATAGGAAATGGCATCATTTGATGCTCTATAACGCAAGTTGTCATAAGCGTTTAGTAGTTCCTTACTTATATATTTTACGGTATTTGTTGTGATGCCAGGATCATCGGAGGTGTATGAAATTTCAATCATATCGCTATTCCCGAGTCGTTTGGCTGATATCTTATTTAAAGCATTGAAACTATAATAAGTATGGTCACCATTTAGTAGCATGTACACATAATTGTTCATGGAGCTTCTCTTGTATATTTTCAATCTTTTGATAGTCTTCTCTATTGAATGTTTATCAACGAGAGCCTTCACTTCATCGGGAACTTCCTTGCTTAATGTGTTGAAATTTTTAGCTAAGAGATGTACGTTGTCTTCTTTTAAATCTCCGTAAATTAAATTTGTGGCTAACAAAGAGAGTGACACATTCTCTAATGTGGTTTTTGATTTAAGTAAATTTATAAGATTGTCGTAGGTACTATTTATTTCTTGATAATTAACGTTGCCTTCATCTATAACATTGGTACTACTAACGATGCCTGTATATACAGTGGTATCCACCGTATATGTTTTGGGGAGAAATTGCGTAAAATAGGCGACAAGTGCAGCAGTAATAAAACTCCCAAATAAGAGTTGGTAGCGAATTCCATATATAAACCTTGATATAAATAATGAGATATTCATTTTGATAGCCTTTATTTATTTAAGACTTTTACGTTTGTCAGCATTTCTAATAATGTAATGGCATTTTGAAGGGATACTTTTCCTGATTCATAGTCAACGATAGCATTGCTTCTGCGTCCTTTCTCTAAAGACAAAGATATAATATCTATTTGTCCTCTAATGTAGCTATTCTCTGATATGGCCATTTGTGCATTGTATAATGCGGCTGCTTCTGCCTTTGCTTTAAAGACTGCCAATTCTTTCATGACTTGATTATAGGCATCTAGCACAATTAACTTTCTATTTTCAATAATCGTTGCCATTTCATATTCAACCTCTCGCATTTTTGCTTTGTTCGACTTTAAGTTTTGCTTATAGCCCCCAAATAAATCTCCTAATGGTATTGATAAATTGACACCTATATTGTATTGACTTTGCCTTTTATTATCATTCGCATAAACATATTGTGGATCCATTTCATCGGCAGATCCTGTTACAGCATAGTATTTTCCATATTGATAGTTTCCCGTTATTCTTAAATAATTTAGCCAACTCATTCTGGTCGTCTTATACTCAGAAATAGCAATAATACGTTTCTCGTTAAAAATCTTAACTGTCGGATGCTCTTTTACGCTTTCTAAGAAAAGAGATAATGGCGGCAAATAAGTGGTAGATATTTTATCAGAAGTCTCTTTGTTCAACGAGTCTCCACGAATGGATGTCGCAGTTGTTAATTGCTCGTATTCTTCAGAAATGTCCAATATATCGTTGGACTTATCTGTCATATTTTGCGCTTGTGCCTGTATGCAAAGGGTCAGTAGTATAATAAATGCGAATGGTTTCATCCTTCTTGTTTTTAGTCTTCTTTTGTCGATTGTTTTATACGTTTTCTTTTTGTACAAAAGCAGTGAGCGTTTTCAATAAGATCTTAATATCCATCAAGAACGAAAATTCTTTAGCATATATTATATCCAGCTTTTTACGTTCTTCTGCAGACATTTTTCCTGTACCCCCTCTTTTTTCTACTTGCCATAATCCCGTCAATCCAGCGGGTGCCATAAAGCGATCTACATATTCGTCTCTTGTTAAAAGTTCCGCTTCGTAGAGCGGTAAAGGACGGTTACCAACGATAGACATATCGCCTTTGAGCACATTGAATAATTGTGGTAGTTCGTCTATAGAATATTTACGAATAAAGTGACCTACTTTTGTAATGCGTGGATCGCGTTCTAGTTTAACAAAGGAATTTGATTGTTCTTCATTTCTTTGATTTAAGTGCTCATCTTCTGTTAAAACAAAATCATCTCCAAATAATATATTGTTATTTAATAGATTATCTTCATCAATAAGCAAATCAGAAACGACTATTTCAGAAGGGTCTTTTTTCGGATCAGACGTTTTTGCATATTGATTGAGATTACTAAAGTCTTTTATGTGCTTGTCCGCTCCTATATACATGGAGCGAAATTTTAGGAAATAGAATATGTGGTAGTTTGTGCCAGCACGTTTCGCTTTATACACAATAGGTCCTTTACTTTCCATCCTAATCGCTATTGCGGTAAACAAAAAAACGGGTGAAAAGAAACAGATTGCACAACTAGAAAATAAGATGTCGAACAAGCGTTTCCATAGAGGAAGCTTAAAGACCCTAAGCGTTGATTTAATAGGAGCTGTAGAGTAATCTAGTATTTGTTTTTGGCAACGACTAATAATACTTAGAGCTTTGATAAGTGATTGTTTATCGGGGTTGGGGTGTACGGTGTCGTTTATGCCACAACGAAGATATACTTTCCTTTCATCATCATTTACGCTTGTTGCTATCAAGATTAAATAAAGTAGAGGATATTCTTTGCGAAGTTGTGTTATAAAGGTGGAATCATCTTTCATATTCCCTTTTTCGAAAAACAACAAGCCATGTTCTTTCTTGTTTAGAGTTCCGATCAGGTTCTTTATGGTTAGATTCTTCTCCACATTCAATTGAATCAGATTGTTTCCAATTATTTTTTGAAAGTTTTGGAACGTAATCTTATTCTTTCCGATATAGTATAACTTGACTACCATACATTAAATAAATTTCTTTATTCTCACTTTTAGTTCAATGGGATTGAATGGTTTTGTAATATAGTCTGCAGCCCCTTCATTTAGCAAACGAATTCGTTCACTTGTACTATCTTCACTCGAAAGCATCACTACTGGAATATGCTTGAAAAATTCACTAGATTTAAGATAAGAAAGAAATTGGTCACCTCGCATTTCTGGCATTCTGATGTCTGACACGATTAAATCGGGCATATTCCCATCTTGTAACCATTGTATTCCTTTTATGGCATTATCAAAATAAATGATATTAAATTCGGCAGCTAAATAAATAGAAACTACTTTTGCAATCGTTTCTTTATCATCAATCAGTAATATTGTTTTTTTCATATCATGTTTTTTGTATTGTCTATAAATTCAAATTCTTTGTATCTGTATTCTCATCCTTTACAAAAAGTAAAGTCGTTGGCACTTAAAAAGTTCTAGCCTCTCTGTTGTGTCTGAAAAATTATTTATCTTGTTAAGTGTTGCCTAAAAAGGATAGCTGATTACAGATTATATGTACAAAGGTAGTAATAAAAATTGACAGGATTACAATTTTCGGTGTATTTTATTATGTGAAGACCTATACCGATACATAAAAATGGAGCGCGCTCCATTTTTATTTTGAGCGCGCTTCATTTTCAACTCGTCCGCGCTTGACTTTTTGCAAGGATGTATTCGTCTTTTGAAGAGAGGCTAAAAACGTCAAGAATGAACGGAATAACGTGAAAAATGAAATTTATTTAACGAATATGGGGCGTAATCGTTTTGATGTGGTTATCTTTGCAGTATGGATAAAAAGAAGGAAATACACGTGCCCGAAAGAGAACTCATCGCAGCAGCCAATGAAGGCATGGATGAGTTTATCGGAGTGTTTGTGAAGCACATCCGCAAAGTTGTAGGCGATGAGCTTACGGCAGAGACGATGCCTTTGCTAACGGGGGAGCAAATAACGCTCTTTGGTTATGATATATTGAGAGATGAATTGATGAATGGAGGTTTTATTCAACTGATACATAACGGATATGGTCCTTTCTTTTTTGATAACCCTTTTGCAAAAGCTATGCGATTGTGGGGCGCAAAAGATTTTTCAAAACTGATTTATAAAGCAAAGGAACTCTACGAGGTAAAAAAACATGAATTGACGACAGATTGTACGGATGAGGAGTTTATGGCTCTCTTTGAATTACATCCAGAATTTGATGATCTTGATGATGTGTTTATTGAAGCAGAAGAGGGTATTACGGCGACAATAGCTAGTTATATAGATCAGCATCTTGAACTATTTGCTGTGATTGATAAAGATTGAAATGAATCCTTATGGTAGAAAAGAAAAAAGCGAAAGCTATAAACATAAAAAATAAGAGAGCGGAATTTGATTATCTCATAAGTGATCGTTATATAGCAGGTATCGTGCTGACGGGAACGGAAATCAAATCTATCCGTGAAGGAAAGGCGAGTTTAGTCGATACCTATTGCTATATAAATAATGGCGAATTATGGGTCAAAAATATGTATATTGCAGAATATTTTTTTGGGTCTTATAATAACCATCCGCCACGTCGTGATCGAAAACTATTACTTAATCGTAAGGAATTACGCAAAATAGAGAACGATACTAAAATGCCAGGCTTCACTCTAGTACCATTGCTTCTTTTTATCGATGAGAAAGGACGTGCTAAGCTTCGCTTAGGGTTGGCTCGAGGTAAGAAGGAATACGATAAACGTCAAACGTTAAAGGAAAAAGAAGATCGTCGCGAGATAGACCGTAGTATAAAAAGGTTTTAGATATATGGATACATTAGAACAAGTCATAAAGCAACGCATCCTACTACTTGATGGAGCGATGGGTACGATGATACAACGTTACTCTTTACAAGAGGACGATTTCCGAGGAGAACGTTTTGCCAATATCGTAGGACAACAGTGTGGAAATAACGATTTACTCACTTTGACACGTCCTGATGTAATAGCAGACATTCATCGTAGTTATTTGGATGCAGGGGCAGATATTATAGAAACCAATACGTTTAGTTCACAACGTATCTCTATGGCGGACTATCATTTGGAAGAGATTTGCAAAGAGCTCAATCTTGAGGCTTGTAAGTTGGCACGAGCTCTTGCAGATGAATATACGGCTCGTAATCCTCAAAAGCCACGCTTTGTAGCTGGTTCTATAGGTCCAACGAACCGAACGTGCTCGATGAGCCCAGATGTAAACAATCCTGCGTTACGTGCTTTAACTTATGATGAATTAGCTGATGCTTACGAAGAGCAAATGATCGCAATGATAGAGAGTGGAGTAGATGCTTTGCTCATAGAAACAATCTTTGATACCTTAAATGCAAAGGCGGCTTTATGTGCTGCAGAGCGAGCGATGAAGAGCGTAGGAAAGAGGGTGCCTATAATGCTGTCCGTCACCGTTAGTGATAAGGCTGGTCGAACGTTGTCAGGACAAACACTTGAAGCTTTCTTGGCTTCGGTACAACATGCTAAACTGTTTTCTGTTGGTTTGAATTGTTCCTTTGGAGCTAGTGATATGAAACCATTTATAGAGGCTTTAGCCGCTAAAGCACCTTATTATATATCTGCTTATCCTAACGCAGGGCTACCTAATGAAATGGGGTCGTATGATCAGACACCAGAGCAAATGGCAGAGCAAGTGAAGGTGTTTGTGGAAGAAGGACTTGTAAACATAATAGGTGGATGTTGTGGCACAACCAATGCTTTCATAGCTGAATATCCACGCATTGTGAAAGGACGTAAACCACATATACCCGTAGATAAATCGAAATATCTTTGGCTCTCAGGGTTAGAATTATTAGAGGTTCGTCCTGAAAATAATTTTATGAATATCGGTGAACGTTGCAATGTAGCGGGTTCACGCAAGTTCTTACGTCTGATAAAAGAGAAGAAATACGATGAGGCTATGTCGATAGCTCGTAAACAAGTAGAAAGTGGAGCACAAGTTATAGATGTCAATATGGACGATGGGTTATTAGATGCGCAAGAGGAAATGATAACCTTTCTCAATCTGATAGCTTCGGAACCAGATGTTGCCCGTGTTCCAATAATGATAGATTCTTCTAAATGGGATGTTATTATTTCTGGGTTGAAATGCTGCCAAGGAAAATGTATTGTAAATTCCATTTCGCTCAAGGAGGGTGAGGATTTGTTTATAACCCGTGCTAACGAGGTAAAACAGTTAGGTGCCGCTGTGGTGGTAATGGCTTTTGACGAAAAGGGACAGGCGGATACGTATGAGCGTAAAATAGAAGTATGTGAACGTGCTTATCGTTTGCTTGTGGACAAAGTGCATTTTAATCCCAATGATATTATTTTTGATCCAAATGTACTTGCTATCGCTACGGGGATGGCAGAGCATTCTAATTATGCTGTTGATTTTATTCGTGCAACGAATTGGATTCATCATAATTTACCAGGAGCTCATATAAGTGGAGGCGTGAGCAATCTTTCTTTTTCTTTTCGAGGCAATAATTATATACGGGAAGCGATACATGCCGTGTTCCTTTATTATGCCATACGTGAAGGTATGGATATGGGTATTGTAAATCCTGCGACAGCCGTTACGTATAGTGATATACCCGCTGAGATGTTAACGGTGATAGAAGACGTTGTGCTGAATCGTAAGCCTGATGCTGCAGAAGAACTGATAACATTAGGGATGAAGAATGCAGAACTTGGCGTGAAAAACGAAGAGCATCATGATGCTTGGCGCGATGGAACGGTGAAAGAGCGCCTTTGTTTCGCTTTGAAAAAAGGTGTTGGCGATTTTCTGGAAGAAGACTTAATCGCTGCGCGTGCTGAATACCCTCATGCGGTAGACATTATAGAAGGCCCACTAATGTATGCGATGAACGAGGTGGGAACGCTTTTTGGAGAAGGTAAAATGTTTTTACCACAAGTGGTTAAAACAGCACGAACTATGAAAAAGGCAGTTGGATTATTACAACCTTTTATTGAAAATGAAAAGCAACAAGGCACAACAACGGCAGGAAAAGTGCTTCTTGCTACGGTAAAAGGTGATGTGCATGACATCGGTAAAAATATAGTATCAGTTGTTATGGCTTGTAATAACTATGAGATTGTAGATATGGGTGTGATGTGTCCTGCTGAAGAAATTGTGAAGCGTGCGATTAAAGAACAAGTAGATATTATTGGTTTGAGTGGATTGATAACGCCTAGCCTTGATGAAATGGTACACGTTGCTGTGGCATTAAAAAAGGCTGGATTAAAAATACCTATAATGGTCGGTGGAGCCACTACTAGTATTCAGCATACAGCCCTTAAAATAGCTCCCGTATATGGAGGGCCTGTTGTTTGGATGCAAGATGCTTCCCAAAATTCGCTCGTTGCTGCGAAGTTGCTAAATGAGCAACAATGTGAAACTTATGTTCGTCAATTAGAGAAAACCTATACAACTATTCGAGCAGAAGTAGGTGCGAAGCAGGTTGCAACGGTTCCATTAGAGGAGGCTCGAAAGAAAAAGTTAAACTTATTCTGACCTTAAAAAAAACTAATTATTTTGCTCCTATTTTGATTGGTGTCTTTTAATTCGCTATATTTGAAGCGTCAGAGAAAAAGTCTCTGGTATAAATTAAATAAAGAACTAATATGAAGAAACTTACAACAGAGGTGGGGGCTCCAGTTTCAGATAATCGGAACTCACAAACGGCAGGTCAACGTGGACCAATAACAATGCAGGATATGTGGCTAATGGAAAAGTTGGCGCATTTTGATAGAGAAGTTATACCAGAGCGTAGAATGCATGCAAAGGGTAGTGGCGCTTATGGTACGTTCACTACAACACAGGATGTTACGAAGTATACGTGCGCAAAACTTTTTTCAGAAATTGGAAAGAAAACAGATATGTTTGTTCGCTTTTCAACGGTAGCAGGAGAGCGTGGCGCAGCTGATGCAGAACGTGATATTAGGGGATTCGCAATGAAGTTTTATACCGAAGATGGCAATTGGGATCTTGTTGGTAATAATACTCCAGTTTTCTTTATTCGAGACCCTTTACAGTTTCCAGACTTGAATCATGCTGTTAAGCGTGACCCAAAGACCAATATGCGTTCTTCACAGAATAATTGGGATTTCTGGACCATGTTACCAGAGGCTTTACATCAGGTAACGGTCGTTATGTCTGATCGCGGTATTCCAGCATCTTATCGTCATATGCATGGTTTTGGTAGTCATACTTATAGCTTAATCAACAAGGAAGGAAACAGATTTTGGGTTAAATTCCATTTGATTACTCAACAAGGTATAAAGAATTTATCAAACGAAGAGGCGGCCGCTATTGTCGCAAAAGATCGCGAAAGTCATCAACGAGATCTCTTTGAATCAATAGAGAAAAAAGATTTCCCGAAATGGAAGTTGTGTTTCCAAATTATGACAGAGGAACAAGCTGCTGCATATAAAGAAAATCCATTTGATATTACTAAAACTTGGAGCCATAAGGATTTTCCACTCATTGAGGTGGGGGTGATGGAGTTGAATCGGAATCCTGAGAATTATTTTGCAGAAGTAGAACAAGCCGCTTTCGCTCCTACTCATCTTGTTCCTGGAATAGGTCTTTCGCCTGATAAATTACTTCAAGGACGTTTGTTCTCTTATGGTGATGCACAGCGTTATCGATTGGGTATCAACCATGATCAAATTCCAGTAAATAAAGCGCATTGTCCTGTACATAGTTACCATCGTGATGGACAAATGAGAGTAGATGGAAATTATGGTGCTACAAAGGGATATGCTCCTAATAGCTTTGGAGAATGGGATGAACAAACTGAATTCCGGCATCCAGCGCTGCCTGTAGATGGAGCCATTGACAATTACAGCCCATATGATGATAAAACAGATGATTGTTTCTATCAACCAGGAAACTTATACCGATTGATGACAGAGGATAAGAAAAAACTCTTGATTTCTAATACCGTGGCAGATATAATGCCTGTTACGGATAATGTGAAGTATCGCCATACAGCACATTGCTTCCTTGCAGATAAGGATTATGGAACACGTATTGCAAAAGGACTAAATTTGGATATGTCTAAAGTGGAAACGTTAGCTGCTATGACAGAACGGGAACGCTTGGCTGCTACAGCTGATTAGTCTTTCATCCTTCTTCCTAAAAGAGCCACTATTCGTTTTTGAATAGTGGCTCTTTTAGGAATAGTGGATGTTATTGTATAGCTTGCTTAGAGTAGCTCCAACCTTTTAAATCATATAAAATAGAATCCTTTTTGATGCGTTTCACGAAATCTGTGTAGTCTCGTAAATGTTCAGGTGTCCAACCTGCTTCAGCTACCGCAGCAATACGAGGGAGCATCAGATATTCTACTTTCCAATTTTCGTCCACGTGTTCTGTCCAAAAGTTAGCTTGAACTCCTTTGTAAAAAGGTAGTAGCTTTTCATTTATGCCTTTAGCTGGTTGATAAGCGTAAACGGCTTTGAGCGTTTCTGTTCCAGCTCCCTGTGAAAAGGGCTCTCCTATCTCTTTAGATTGTTTCCGATTGATGTAGTAAGGTATTTGTGGACTTAAAATATTAGGTAAGTTACGTTCAGCGGCTGTTTTTGCTGCCGCATTAGCTCCTATCCAAGCCATAATCGTAACATCTAGTCCATCCGTATTGCCGTTGAGCGTTTCATTCCATGCTATTATGTGTCGTTTATCCTTCTCTTTTTTACTAGATAGATAATGATTTATTTCCCTATAAAAATCCGTTTGTAGATCGCGATAATTAGAACTACCAAGGGCCTTTAATTTTGCTTGACATTCTGTATTTTGTTTCCATGCTTGTGTAGGGCACTCATCACCACCAATGTGAATATATTTATAGGGGAATAAAGTAATAAGTTCGTCAAGGATGTCCTTTGTGAATTGCACAGCCTTCGGATTCGCAACGTTCATCACATCTGTTGATACACCGTAATCGGTCCAAACTTCGTGCTTATCAGTAGGGGTGCAGCTATATTCGGGATATGCAGCCATCGCAGCTTGAAAATGACCTGGCATATCAATCTCGGGTAACACGTCAATAAAGCGTTGTGCCGCATAATCTACGATTTCTTTTATATCGTTTTGTGTATAAAAGTAGGGACCATAAGCTTTGTTGTCGTGGTAGGGGGAGGCATTTGCACTCCATATTTGCGAGCTACGTCGGGTACTTCCCACACTCGTTAACTTTGGATATTTCTTTATTTCAATGCGCCAGCCTTGATCTTCGGTTAAATGCCAATGAAAGCGATTCATTTTGTACGTTGCCATAATATCCAGTACTCGCTTTATTTCTTCTTTGTCGAAAAAGTGTCGGCCAACGTCTAGCATAAATCCACGCCATTCAAAGCGAGGCTTATCTTTAATCAGAACCGTTGCAATAGTCCATTTACGAATAGATTTATCGTGCTTCCCTGCCATTACTGCTACGGGCATCAGTTGTCGAAGGCTTTGCAAAGCACGATAAAAGCCAACAGGGCGTGAGGCTTCAATTGTTATGCCTTTTGTTGTAATACTTAGTATGTATTCTTCGGCTTCGAGTAGCGTATTACGAGTGAGCTGTATTGTTGCTTTCGAATTGTTTCTTTTCGTGTTGATTGTAAATCCAGCAGCTATTTGTAAATCTGTTGCAAATCCTTTTGCAATAGATTTGATACTATCTCCAGTATATGAAGGATAGCTTATCGTTGTCGATTCTTTAAAGGTAAAGACTCCGTTTCCTATTTGAACTGCGCTAACGGGCTTTGGAATGATGCCAATGTCATTAACTGTTTTTGCTATAATGCTTTGCGTTGTATAAAAGACAGAGACAAGAAGGCACGTCCTTAATATGGCTCGTTTTATGATCATAGAGATTTAATTTATTTGCTGCACTTGTTTTATAATTTCCATTCCTTTTAATATGGCTTGCTCGTTCATTGAGATCAGATGGTGATGTCGTTCAGGTAGCGTTTTGCGCAAAGCTTTCAAAACATCTTCAATACTTACTATTGGATGGATTTTAATGAGCCCTCCAAGTATGATCATATTAAATGTTTTCATCAGTTTCATTTCGGCTGCGGCATCCATGGCATCTATTCTATAGATATTGATGTCTTTGCGTTTTGGCTGTTCGCAAATGCCAAAGCTATCATAAATAAGGGTACCTCCAGGTCTTATTTGACTTTCGAATTTTTCGAGTGATGGTTGATTTAATAATATAGCGGTGTCGTATTGGCTGAGAATAGGTGATGAAATTTTTTCATCGCTTACGATTACTGTCACATTCGCTGTTCCACCACGTTGTTCTGGACCATAAGCGGGCATCCACGTTACTTCTTTATCTTCCATCATCGCGGAGTAAGCAAGAATCTTTCCCATAGATAGAACGCCTTGCCCCCCGAAGCCTGATATGATAATTTCTTCTTTCATAGTGATTTATTTATCTTTTATATCTCCTAGAGGATAGTATTTAAACATATTTTCTTCCATCCATTCATTTGCTTTTTCAGGGGTCATTTTCCATCCTGCACTACAAGAGGATACTATTTCCACGAGATTAGATCCTTTTTTTGCCATTGAGTTTTCAAACGCGTGGCGGATCGCATTTTTTGCTTTGCGTATGTTTGCTACGCTGTGTACACTTTGACGACTAACGTAAGTGGTGCCTTCTAGTGTTGCAGCTAGTTCTGTGATTTTCAATGGATAACCATGTAGTTTTACATCACGTCCGTAAGGACACGTGGAGGTTTTCATTCCTACGAGTGTCGTTGGTGCCATTTGTCCTCCTGTCATACCATATATCGCATTGTTGATAAAGATAATCGTAATGTTTTCACCTCTATTTAGCGCGTGAATTGTTTCTGCGGTACCAATACAAGCGAGGTCGCCATCACCTTGATACGTAAATACGAGACGGTCTGGCCATAAACGTTTGCAAGCGGTGGCTACAGCGGGCGCGCGTCCGTGAGCTGCTTCTTGCCAATCTATGTCCAAATAGCGATAAGCAAATACTGCGCAACCTACAGGACAGATGCCGATGGTCTTTTCCTCCATTTGCATTTCCTCTATTATTTCAGCTACTAATTTATGGACTACTCCATGAGAACACCCTGGACAATAGTGCATTCCCACTTCGTTCATAAGTGTTGGTTTTTGGTATACCAAATTTTCTGGACGTATGATTTCCTCTTTTGTCATTTCCTTCTCTTTTTTTGAATAGACTGTCGAATGCCAACTTCAACCATCTTTATTACTACTGCCACTACACCAGTGATGAAAAAGTAAATTTGTCCTTCGGGCATAGGTAAAACGAAGTAAAGCGTTACGGTCACAATGGCTAATAAGATGAATAGTATATTCAGCATATTGCGTAGTGGCAACTTGTTATCGAATGTGTCCTGTGTGTCCAATTTTGATTTGTAGGGGTGGGCTTCTTGGTGGTTAACGTTTTCGGGTTCCATTCTTAGTTTTTTATAAGATTTTCTTTTAAAGCCACAATAATTTCATCAGGATCTGGAACGATACCACCTAAGCGACCAAAGTGTTCTACGGGTATAGAACTGCCTACCGCTAATTGTACGTCCATTATCATTTGTCCTGCATTTATTTCTGCAACTAATATTCCTTTCACTTTTTTACTAAGTTCTTGAATGGCGTTCGTTGGAAAAGGCCATAGGGTGATAGGGCGAAAGAGTCCTACTTTTATACCCGAGTGGCGTGCTGTTTCTACTGCTTTTTGTGATATGCGAGCAGCAGATCCAAAAGCTACAATAATATAGTCTGCATCATCGCAAGAAATCATTTCGTAGCGTACTTCTTTTTCCTGAATCTCTTTGTATTTAGCTTGTAAGTGTAGGTTCTTTTGTTCCATCACGTGTGGATCTAATTCCAAAGAGGTCATAATGTTGGGCTTTCGGTGTTTAAGCCCGTTTCCATTTGTTGCCCAAGGACATTCTTTTACAATTTCTTCCTCTGTGCGGCGGGGCTTCATAGGGGGGAGTGTTAATTTCTCCATCATTTGTCCTATTACGCCATCTGATAAAATCATAGCAGGATTACGGTAACGAAAGGAAAGTGTGAGTCCAAGGTCGACAAAATCTGCCATTTCTTGCACGCTCGCAGGAGCAAGTACAATTACGTTATAATCTCCATTCCCACCGCCACGTGTTGCCTGAAGGTAGTCACTTTGGCTGGGTTGAATGGTGCCAAGTCCAGGCCCTCCTCGTTGTACATTCACGATGAGTCCAGGAATTTCTGCACCAGCCATAAAACTAATACCTTCCTGCATGAGAGCGATACCTAAACTAGACGAGGAGGTAAGCGCTCGTTTGCCAGATCCTCCAGCACCGTATACCATATTAATACTTGCAACTTCGCTTTCGGCTTGCAATACCACCATCCCTGTAGTTTCCCAAGGTTTAAGCTCTGTCAAGGTTTCGAGAATCTCAGATTGGGGCGTAATGGGATACCCAAAATAACCGTCACATCCACAACGTATTGCAGCGTGAGATATAGCTTCATTACCTTTTAGTAGAACGATTTCTTCTTCCATAGTTAGTCCTCCTTTTTACGATATACAGTAATACATCCGTCTGGGCATACAATGGCGCACGATTTACAACCGTTACATGTGTCTTCTACTATTTGCTCTACGTAAGGGTAGCCTTTGGGGTTCACCTTTTTCGTAGTTAATGCAAGGATATTTAGTGGGCAAGCTATTACGCAGAGATTGCATCCTTTGCATCGGTAAGTATCTACCACGATAGCTCCTTTTATTTTGCTCATATCGGTTTTGTCTTCCTTTATTATTGGTTAAACATATCTTTATTATAGAACTCTAAAATCTCAATCATCATTTGATGAGCCTCCACTGCTGGACTATTGGCATTTAGTGCGATAGCCTCTAAATAATTTTGTATCGCCTCTTGCCAATTGCCTTTCTTACGATAAGCGTTGCCTCGTAAATAATAGTAATTATCATTCTCTTTATCTTGGTTTATAAGCGCAGTTAAACGAACGATGGCTTCATCGGCGTTGCATTTGTCTAAAAGGTCTTTTACTTTATCCATATTTGTGACTTACTAACTTTCATTTCTGAGACAACGCAAAGATACGGCTAAATACTTAGTGTGTATTTTTTGTTCTCAAACTAAATGTTTATTAAGAGAACTATAACAAAAATTAAATATTTATTTCTTGTTAAGTCTTTGTATATAAGCATTATAGTGCGTCTATAACTGTAGTTGCAGATGAAACTATAAATAGGTGTTTTAAAACGAACGAACGTAAAAATATGCACGTTCATTATTCCATTTGTGCAAGTAGATATAAATAAGAACAGCAGATTTTGGAATAAAAGGGCCATTTTATCTCCTAAAAAGGATACTAAAAGACCATCAATTGTTGTTTTTGGTGGATTGTTTTTACGTGAAGCGTTTTTGTGAACCCAATTAAAAGGTTACAAGCTTTGTGCATCTAATAAATCGACCGCGGACGATTGGAAAATCGAGCGTGCTGCATTTTAGAATTGAGCGCGGTCGATTTTTTAGGCAATACAACTCGTTGTTGAAAAACGCTGGTTTAGAGAACACATTTGGCTTTTTAGCTTCTTCAAAAGTTGAAAAAACAAAATTCT
>JAVVVP010000015.1:0-38028 GCA_036652575.1 Bacteroidaceae bacterium | reverse complement strand
TGATATTTCAATATCATACTCCTTTCTTTATGCTAAAAAGAAAGGACAAGGTTAAAAATGGGAAAGGAGCAATTCTTACTCTCACAGAGCGTAAAACGAATATGCTTATTATGAAGAAGCTAAAACATGGGAAAAATGCCATACAAACAGCTAAAGTTGCGGCGAGGCTATTGTTCCCTTATCGTTGTAACGTCCTTACAATAACAACAGACAATGGTTCCGAGTTTGCTGCTCACAAAATAATAACGGAGAAGCTAAAAGGTGTAGTGGTATATTTTGCCGATTCATATTCTTCTTGGCAAAAAGGGGCGGTAGAAAATATAAACAAACTTATCAGACAATATATACCGAAAGGAGCTGATTTTAAGGACTTATCTGATAAACATATTATGAATATTCAGAAGAAAATTAATAATAGACCTCGGAAAAATAATAAACCTCCGGAAAAATTAAACTTTTCTTCCCCGAAAGTTGAATTCTTCAACTTTATTTCGTAATATTGCACTTGCTGGTTGACTCTGCCTCCTTTATTTGGTAGCCTTTGGATATGTTAAGTGGCATTTGTTGGTCTTGTTGTGAATATGCAGAGTTTAAATTGCGAGGGATTGATATAGAATTTAGAGAAGCACTAAGCTTATATATGCAGCATTATCCGCAATTATAGCTTATTCTTAATGTTCTAATTTATTAATATATTGAGTTATTAAAAGAAATAAGATATGAAAAAATTACTTGGAGGTTTAGCTGGAATTGGACTTTTTGCTGTCTGTGTCGCTGTTGGATTGGGGGTTACTTGTGCTTTAGCGGCTTGGTTATGTGATATTGAGCCTAATAAAACATATACTTGGTATTCTGGAATATGGCAAGGGTTGTTTTGTATACCTAACTGGGTGAGGTCTTTCTTTTATAGTGGTGTGCTTTGTAAAGCAGATTCCTACACGGTGGGCTATAATATTTGGTGGTGGGTTATGTTTATTTGGACATTATTAGGTGTGATTGCAGGAGGAAGTAAGGCACGTAGTTAGACTTTCTGATAAACTCTTAAGCTAACAGCTGGCACTATAATAAACTTGATTTAGTAGAGTGTAGTGCCTAGCCTGAATTATTCATACTAGCATGAAGACAACCCTTTAATCGTTGATAATCAACGATTAAAGGGTTGTCTTTATGGTACAAAATAAAAAAATCAACCAAGGAACTTTCTCATGAACAAAAGTACAATAAATAACTCAACAAATCAAATTCAAGGCTCTTTATTTGCGTTATTCTTCCCTTGAGTCTAAAAAAGTGGAGGCGAGCTTTACTTTACGGCTGACAACGGAAAAGAATTTACAAAGCATGGGGAGCGTCATTGCGAGCCGAAGGGGAAGCAATCCAGAAAACAATATCACAACAACTGACGCTTAAGTTTGGAAAACGATTCCAATTGTGGTAAATTGGTAGCTCGTCGGGACGGGGGCTCCCGCCCCTTTTCGCTAATGCGCTCCCCGAGCGATGCGTTTTTAAACTAAAATTAGCCATGACACAGTTTATCTTACTGCTCTTTTTTAGGGCTCGTTTGCAGACACACTTTTTGAAACAGTATCTAAAATTTCGAGCGCGCTCGAATAAAAAAGGGAGCGCGCTCGAAATTTTAAAGGAGCGCGCTCCCTTTTTCACAAGAAAAAAACTACCTTTGTCGCGCTAAAACAAAGTGTAGAAAACACAACTCATAAGCCGTACATATTCTACACTCTGTTCCGTTTACAAATTAGAATCAAGATGAATGAAGATCTTTTGAAACAAAAAGTACAAAGATGGATTGTATCAATCTCGATACTTATCCTTTGTGGAAAGTTCGCCGCTTTCTACATCACAAATTCAGTAGGTATCCTAACCGATGCGATGGAAAGTATCGTCAACGTGGTAGCTGGATTTATCAGTTTGTACAGCTTGCGCTGGGCCTCAAAACCAAAAGATAAAGAGCACCCTTTTGGACACGGAAAAATAGAATTCATCTCTGCATCTATCGAAGGCATTCTTATTTCGATTGCTGGAGGACTGATTATTTACGAAGGTCTTCAGAGATTATTTTCTCCCACTCCCATCGAAAAACTAGACCTCGGTATCGTCGTCGTCGCACTATCGGGACTGGTCAATTTTATAATGGGCTGGTACAGCATCCGGATAGGCAAAAAATATAATTCTATGGCGTTAATAGCAGGAGGAAAGCATTTACAATCGGACACTTACTCCACCATTGGACTTGTGGCAGGACTGCTTGTTCTTTTTTATACAAAAATTGCTTGGATTGATAGTGCTTTAGCCTTACTCTTCGGAAGCATCATCATTATCACAGGTTTGTCCATTTTGAAGAAAACCATCGCCAGTCTGTTAGATCAAGCTGACGATAAAATCCTCACGGATATGGCAACAACGATAAAGAACGATAGGCAAGCGGATTGGATTGACATCCACAACACCAAAATCATTAAATATGGCAGTTACCTCTATATCGATTGCGATTTAACACTCCCGTGGTATTACAACATCGTTGAAAGTCACAAAGCTTGCGACCATCTAAAAAAAACACTTATCTCCAATTTCTCAGACCGAATTCAAGTGTCCATCCACTCCGATCCTTGCGAAATGAGGCATTGCGAGCATTGTGAAATAGGATCATGCGCTTATCGGGAACAGCCTTTTAAAGGACTGGAGGATATTAGTATCTCAAACATTATTCAAAGCGACGAAGAACGAAACGAATAAGCAAAGGAACCTTACACCCCGTTTCGCTTCTGGCATAAAACGCTGCATAAAACGCAACCGAAACAAGGTAAAGACTGGTTTTTAAAAGACACGGGCAACCGAATGCGCAAAACTTTCATTATCTTTGCAGCATGATTTCGATAGACCATCTGAAAGTAGAGTTTGGCGTTCGTCCACTCTTTGAGAACGTAAGTTATGTGATAAACAAGCGCGACCGCATCGCCCTCGTTGGCAAAAACGGTGCAGGCAAAAGCACCATGCTAAAGATTTTAGCAGGTTTACAACAGCCCACCGCAGGCCATATTAGCATTCCTCGCGATTGTTCCATTGGCTACCTGCCGCAAGTTATGATTCTAAGCGATGGACACACCGTGATGGAAGAGGCGGAACAAGCTTTTGAACATATCAGTGAGATGCAAGAACGCATCGAACAGCTCAACAACGAAATTTCAGAACGCACCGACTACGAGAGCCAAGAATATATGGACATCGTAGAAACTTTTACCCACCTAAGTGATCATTTTCAAATGGTAGGCGGAATGAACTATCAAGCAGAAATAGAACGGACCTTGCAAGGACTCGGCTTTGAGCGCACAGACTTCACACGTCCGACTTGTGAATTTAGCGGAGGATGGCGTATGCGCATAGAATTAGCAAAACTATTGCTTCGCAACCCCGATGTATTGCTTCTTGATGAACCCACGAACCACCTCGACATTGAAAGTATTCAATGGCTAGAGCAATTCTTGGCACAACGCGGGAACGCAGTGGTACTCGTGAGCCATGACCGCGCCTTTATCAACAACGTATCTAATCGAACCCTCGAAATTTCGTGTGGGCAAGTGGTAGACTACAAAGTGAAATACAACGAATACGTTCAACTACGTGCCGACCGCCGCGAGCAACAACTACGCGCCTACGAGAATCAGCAAAAAGAAATGGCTGATTTGCGCGACTTTATCGAACGTTTCCGCTATAAGCCTACGAAAGCGGTGCAAGTGCAAAGCAGAATAAAGCAACTGGAGAAAATGATACCCATCGAGGTAGACGAAGTAGACCATTCCGCCCTTCGCCTAAAATTTCCACCTTGCTCACGCAGTGGCGACTATCCCCTAATCTGCGAAGACGTGCGCAAAGACTACGGCACACACACCGTGTTCCAAAACGTAAACCTTACCATCGAACGAGGCGAGAAAGTAGCATTTGTAGGTAAGAACGGTGAGGGAAAAAGTACACTCGTGAAATGTATGATGCAAGAAATTCCCTTTGAAGGTTCTCTTAAACTAGGTTTCAACACGGCTCTCGGATACTATGCCCAAAATCAAGCACAAATGCTCGACGATGAACAAACCGTATTTGACACGATAGACAATGTGGCCAAAGGAGACATCCGACTAAAAATAAGAGATCTGCTAGGAGCCTTTATGTTTGGAGGTGAAGCGTCCGATAAGAAAGTAAAGGTATTATCAGGTGGTGAGCGTAGTCGATTGGCCATGATCAAGTTATTGCTAGAACCTGTAAACTTTTTGATACTCGATGAGCCCACAAACCACCTCGATATGCGCACCAAAGACGTACTCAAAGAGGCCATCCGAGACTTTGAGGGAACCGTTATATTGGTGAGTCACGACCGTGAATTCCTAGACGGATTAGTAACAAAAGTATACGAATTCGGTGGTGGAAAAGTAAGAGAACATCTCGGTGGAATCTACGACTACCTGACACAGCACGAAGCGCAACTACAAGCGGAAGCAACGATGAACCTTTCAACAAGAAACAGTGTGTCGGACACGGCAATCGAGAATGCAAAAAACAGTACCTCTAACAACGGAACAGAAGGTGCACTCTCTTATGCGGAACAAAAGGAACAAAACCGTAAACTCAAAAAACTGGAACGAAGCATTGCCGATGCAGAGCAACAAATAGCAGAACTTGAATCGGCTCTAAAAATCATAGAAATGCAACTCGCTACACCAGAAGGTGCACAAGATATGAAACTATTCGAGAAACACACCTCTATAAAAAACCAACTCGACACCGCGATGGACAATTGGGAAATTGCCACAACAACACTTGATGAAGCAAAATAAGTATCTTAAATAAAATACTCACGTTGGGCAGAGCCAAATTTCAAAAAGACAAGCTTTTTGATTTGGCTCTGCGCTCTCTAAATCGTATCTTTGCACTTCATATCGTATCAACAAACAAGAGAATGCCCATAATTGTACCAAAAGGATTGCCCGCTGTAGAGAGACTACAACAAGAAGGCATCTATTTACTCGAATCCATTCCAACAGATGCACGCCCACTGCGTATTATGTTTCTGAACATAATGCCCGTAAAGATGGCAACAGAACTCGACTTCTTTCGTGCACTAGCACCATCCCCCCTTTATGTAGAAATGGTTCTTACGAAACTGAGTGGATTGACGTATAAAAATACGCCTCAAGAATATATGGATACCTTTTATACGGATTTTGAATCGCTTAAGCAACAACACTTCGACGGCTTTATTATAACGGGCGCGCCTTTAGACCACATTGCTTACGAAAGCGTGAACTATTGGAAACAAATTTCTGAACTATTCACTTGGGCAAGAACAAACGTGCGAGCGTCTCTCTATGTATGCTGGGGAGCTTTAGCTGGACTTTATTACCACTTTGGAGTACAAAAACATTGGATGGACACCAAAATAGCAGGTGTATATAATCACACAATCCTCGCACCCCAAATGCCCCTTTTCAAAGACTTTCACAACCAATTTCCAATGCCAAATAGTCGGCAAACAGAAGTGCTTCGTGCAGAGATTGAACCTATAAAAGAACTCCAAATCATTGCAGAATCAGAAGAAACGGGAGTCACCATTGTTTCGGCAAGAGAGGGAAAAGAAATCTTTACGCTAGGGCATCTGGAATATGAACTCCAGACCCTCAACCATGAATATCTCCGCGATATGGCGAAAGGTATCCCCGCCGTACGACCTGAAAACTATTACATTGATGACGAGGAAACAAAAGGTGCAAACTTTACATGGGAAACATCTGCTCGCCTATTCTATCGAAATTGGTTACACGAATACGTAAAAGAACAATAAGACTATGACAACGCTCAACACACAAAGCATTGAACTGCTAGCCCCAGCACGCAACTACGACTGTGCCATCGAAGCAATTCGACAAGGTGCCGATGCCATCTACATCGGTTCATCACGCTTTGGAGCTAGAGCTGCCGCAGGAAATAGCACAGAGGACATCGCACGATTAGTGGAATATGCGCACCTATATAGAGTAAAGATATACGTGACACTCAACACGATTCTATACGATGACGAGCTGGAAGAAGCAAAAGCCCTCGCATGGGAGCTTTATCGCATCGGAGTGGATGCACTGATTATACAAGATATGGCTCTTTTACAACTCGAATTGCCCCCCATCGCTCTTCATGCAAGCACACAAATGAACAATTGCACAGCAAGTAAAGTGAAACAATTGGCAGCCGAAGGTTTTAGCCAAGTGGTGCTTGCACGCGAACTATCGATCGAACAAATCGCAACCATACACAAAGCAACCAACGTACCCCTGGAAGTGTTTGTTCACGGAGCACTTTGCGTCAGTTATAGTGGACAATGCTACGCCTCGCAATACTGTTTCGGAAGAAGTGCGAACCGCGGTGAATGCGCACAATTTTGTCGCCTCGCCTTCGATTTAGAAGATGCCAACGGTGAGGTGATCATCCAGAAGAAACACCTGCTATCCCTTAAAGATATGAATCGTTCGGACAGCCTACTCGAGATGCTACAAGCGGGCGTTACGTCCTTTAAAATAGAAGGAAGACTGAAGGATACGAACTACGTAAAAAATATTACCGCCTATTATCGCAAACGTCTCGACCGTTTATTCAAGGAACATCCTATCTATAAACGCAGTTCGTGTGGAAAATGCGAGCCAGACTTTGAGCCACAACCTGCAAAAAGTTTTAATCGAGGTTTCACGGAATACTTTCTTCATGAACGAAAGCCGAATATTCACTCTTTCCATACGCCAAAGGCATTGGGCGAGGAAGTGGGAACCGTTAAAGAAATACGGGGACATAGTTTCACGGTAGCAGGTCTGACGACGTTTAGTAATGGAGATGGACTTTGCTACCTGAATCGTCAAGGAGATCTTAGCGGATTCAGAGTGAATAGAGTAGAAAATAATCGACTCTTTCCAGCCGAAATGCCCTCAGACCTCACACCCAAAACCAAACTATACCGCAACGTTGATCACGCCTTCGAAAACGAGTTAAGCCGTCCATCCGCAGAACGAAAAATAGCCGTGGATATGGAGTTGGTGGACACCTCGTCTGGCTTTAAACTAACGCTCACAGACGAAGAAGGCGTACAAGTAAGCCTCGATCTAGAAACACCAAAAGAAGAGGCACGCACCCCCCAAAACGAGAACATCCAACGACAACTTGCAAAATTTGGCAACACACCTTTTGACGTACGCAATCTCCATATAGCACTATCTCAGAACTATTTCCTTCCCTCATCCGTTTTGGCACAATGGCGAAGAACAGCCGTAGACGAACTACTCCAAAAAAGAAAATCCTCTTACCAATTCGACAGAAAGAAGAAATTCGAAGCACAGAGCCCAGCGGATTTCGGAGTAGACCACCTCACCTATTTAGCCAACGTTTCTAACAAACAAGCACATCTGTTCTATGCAGAACGAGGCATCACAGACATTGCACCCGCTTTCGAACTTCACGGTCCCTCTCGTCCTATTTTAATGCGTTGCAAGCATTGCCTACGTTATAGTTTAGGTTATTGTCCCACCCATCAGCATTCCACAGAAAAGCTCAACGAGCCTCTCTACTTAGCTCTGCCCAATGGCAAGCGGTTCCGCCTTAGTTTCGACTGCAAAAATTGCGAAATGAACATCTATGCACCTGAATAAGATTCTACTTATATTCCTGACCTCCGTACTTTTAGCATCGTGCCACTACATTCGTCCAGACCTTAGCGATAGTTGGGACTTAACAGAAGAGCGCAGAGACTCCTTAGACTTTGCCCTCTCCCACCATTACAGTGAAGGATTTAATTTTGAAGTAAGTACAGATTCTCTTATCTTACTTCGCAATAGACCCTCCATTCTAGCAACACAATGGATCGAGCACGACAGTCTCGTGGTTTATCACGCGAACCGTCTCGTTGTGGCAGACATTATGATAATACCAAACGACAGTACCGATTCCGTATGGGTAAAAGTAGCACGCGATCAAGAAACCATGGGGTGGACACAAGAAAACAAGTTACTGAAAAGCGTCACACCAGATGACCCGATATCGCAGTTTATCAATTCTTTTAGCAACAGCCATTTACTCATCTTTATCTATGTAATGGGAATGGCAGCCCTCTACTACCTCTATCGCTCACTACGCCATAAACGCTTGCGACTCATACACTTTAACGACATCGATTCCTTTTATCCCACATTGCTTTGCCTACTCGTGTCCAGTACCGCCACGCTTTATGCTCTGATGCAACACTACGTACCAGAAACGTGGCAAGAATTTTATTTTCACCCAACCCTCAATCCCTTTGGGCTCCCCTTCATCCTATCCGCTTTCATCTCTGCTATATGGCTTTTAATCATTCTTGTTTTAGCCGTAATAGACGACGTGCGAAAGCAATTAGATTGGAGCGATGCCTTTAGTTATTTATTAGGGCTGATGTGTATGTGCCTCGTTCTCTACCTTTTCTTTACGCTCACCATAACTCGTTATATCGGAATACCTTGCTTCATCGCCTACGTTAGTTTTGCTCTTTATCACTACTTTACCCATTACGCAGCTCACTATATTTGCGGCGAATGTGGAGCAACGATGCACCGCAAAGGACGTTGTCCTCGGTGCGGCGCAGAGAACCATTAGTTTTTACTCTAAAATAGAAATGACGATCCTTTTATCAAGAAAGACAGAGAAATACGAGCTTTTTAGTCGCGCTTTTCATCATTTTTACATAAAACAACGCACACAACTTCCTCAATACGAATTTTGTGCGTATTTTTGCAACTTGTAGTATTATAATCTTGACTTAATTAATTAAAACAAATATGAGGATCAAATCCTGTTTCACAAAATTAGCCGTTGTTCTCTCCTCTGTACTCGTTGCAGCTTGTGGTTCGAATGACGAACACATTGTCAGCACATCTAGCGATTGTGCCATAACGAACGTAGCACTCGGAACTTTATATCGCACCATGCACAGCACGACAGTAGCTGGAAAAGACACCACCTATACAACCAATTTTTCAGGGCGTTACTTCCCCATGAGCATCGACCAACAAAAACTAGAAATTTACAACGTCGACTCCTTGCCTATAAATACACACATAAACAAAACGATTTTATCGATTACGGCAGATGGTAGCATTAGCATACGTCCCCTAAATGCAGAAACAGACATCCGTTTCTCCTCAACAGACTCAATAGACTTCTCAACACCTCGCAACTTTACGATTCTTTCAACCGATGGAACCTCAAAAAAGACCTACAAAATAAAGATGAACGTACACCAAGTGGAGTCTGAAAAATTCACGTGGAATCTAATAAACAAGACCGACAACAACCTCAAAGAATGCAGTCAACAGCGTTCCTTCCTTAATAATGGATACATTTATTTATTTGGCATAGAAAACGAAAAAGCGTTTCTTCTAAAAGCCTCCACCGCCGATGAATTAGCGTGGGAAAAGACCGAAATCGGAAATGCAGCGTCTTTTAGCATTTCCTCCCTTCAATCATTTGACGGACTATTTTATACCCTCGCAAATGGACTCTTAAGCACCTCGAAAGACGGTATATCTTGGAACAGTATCCAGCCCAACCTTTTAATGGACAAACTCGTCGCAGCGGGAAAGAAAGAAATTTATGGCCTAAAAGACGGCAAACTATATGGTTCCGTCAATGGTCTTCATTGGGAAGAGCAAAAACTTGATAGTAGTTTCGATAACTTTCCTACAGACCATCTTTCGTCCATTTCCTTTACATCCAGAATAAACAAAGACATCGAATTCCTGTTACTCGGAGGAACAAAAGGAAAAGAGTCTAAACTGTGGAAGAAAGAGAACTACTTCACCATAAACGAAATAACACCTTGGAGCTTTTGCCCCAACACAGAAGAAAACAAATATAGCTTGCCTGTATTGACCAGCCTTACATTTCTGAACTACGACAACTCTCAGTTGGCCATCGGCTTTCAGGACCACAACCTTACGCCTTTTTTTCTTAGCAAAGACGGCGGACTTACTTGGATAAAAAGTAAAAAAACATACACGCTTCCAACAAGCCTGACACCACCATCCAACTACTCTTGTATTGTAGACTCCGACAATTTTATTTGGTTATTCTGCGGAGGCACTGGCGAAGTATGGAAAGGAAGACTCAATCGCTTAGGCTTCGAAAACAACTCTAATTCATTTGAATAACTACATTCTGAAGAAGAACTCACAACACCAACCATGATTCGTTTTTATCTTTTACTACTCGTCATTACCCTACTTCCTATGTCGTTATCGGCACAGGACGATGTTGAGTACAAAATGGAAATAGGCGGTGGATTAGGAGGTAGTTTCTACATTGGCGACCTAAACAGCACCTTTTATAAGAATACAGGCTTCGCAGGAGGTCTCCTCGCTCGCTATTTACTCAATCCCAGAATGGCATTTAAAACAAAGCTCTCGTATAATAGCATCAAAGGGAACACCACCGATGTAACACAATTTTATCCCGACGATCCCAACAGTGGAAACAACAGTCCAGAGCCTCTTCGCTACTCTTTTAGTAGTAACGTGATAGATTTTAGCGTAATGTATGAATACAACTTTCTACCCTACGGAATGGGCAACAGCTATTTAGGCTATAGCCGATTAGCGCCCTTCGTACAGCTAGGAATTGGGCTAAGCTACGGGCAAGAAGCATCTGCCATTACAGTCAATCTACCCATCGGATTTGGTGCAAAATACAAACTATCTTCTCGTCTAAATTTAGCACTCGATTGGACGATGCACTTCACGCTATCCGACAAACTGGACGGGCTAGAAGCTCCTCACGGAATAAAAGGATCTGGATTTAAAAATAAAGACAACTACTCGGAAACGCTTATCACACTAACGTACGACATCTTTCCGAAATGTATAAATTGTAATAAAGACTAATCGCAACGATGACCGATAAAGAGCAGTTAGACAAGACCAAAATACCACAGCACGTAGCCATCATAATGGACGGCAACGGTCGCTGGGCTAAAGCACACGGGCTAAACCGTAGTGCAGGGCACCAAGAAGGAGTAAACACGGTAAAAAACATTACAGAACATGCGGCTGAAATAGGTGTGAAATACCTCACACTTTATACCTTTTCTACCGAGAACTGGAACCGCCCCTCTGATGAAGTTTCCGCCCTGATGGGACTCATACTTAGCTCTTTAGAAGAAGAGCTCTTTATGAAAAACAACATCCGTTTCAGAGCGATTGGCGAGATAGATCGCCTTCCAAAAGCCGTCAAAGAACGCATTACAGACTGTATAGAGCACACCGCAAACAATACGAAAATGACCTTCGTGATAGCACTGAGCTACTCGTCCAAATGGGAAATTACCGAAGCGGTAAAAACCATTGCAGAAAGAGTAAAGGCTGGAGAACTAGAACCGCAACATATCACCGAAGCAAGCCTTAGCCAAGAGTTGAAAACCAACTTTATGCCAAATCCCGATCTGCTCATTCGCACTGGAGGAGAATGCCGTCTAAGCAATTATTTGCTGTGGCAATGCGCTTATTCAGAACTTTACTTTTGCGACACCTTTTGGCCAGACTTCAACACAGAAGCTTTCAATAAAGCCCTTCTCGATTATCAAAAAAGAGAACGACGCTTTGGCAAAACAAGCGAACAAATTACAAACGACAAAGCATAACATTATATAATGAAGATACATAAACTCGGCTGGCTCGCCACTTTGGCTATGCTACTAACCACTAGTGTTTCGGCACAAAACAGTACTCAAACGATCATCAAGCCAAACATCAATTATGCAGCCCCAAGTCAATACATCATTGGCGGACTGAATATTGATGGTATCAAAGGCTTCGACGATGACTTGTTACGAAACTTCTCTGGACTACAAGTTGGGCAAACGATCACGGTGCCAAGTTCGGATAGCGAAGTTACCCAAGCCATACAACGATATTGGAAGCAAGGACTTTTTTCGGATGTAAGCATTGAGGCCGATAGTATCGTAGAAAACAAAATATATCTACATATCAAATTAGTATCGCGCCCACGCATTTCGAAAATAACATATACTGGCATCAAAAAATCAGAGAAAGAAGACATCGAAACTCGATTGGGCTTGAAAGAAGGCAATCAAATTTCGCCAAATATGATTGACCGTGCCAAATATATCATCAAGAACCTATTCGACGAGAAAGGATTTAAAAATGCTACCGTAGAAATTTTGCAGCAAGACGACCTTTCCGAAAATAATAAAGTTTTCGTAGAAATACGCATTGACAAGCACGAAAAAATCAAAGTAAAAAGTATTCTTTTTACGGGCGTAACCCATGGTAAAGAAAGTAAGCTCAAAGGCGCAATGAAAAAAACGCACGAAACCAAGTTGCTGAACTTCTTTAAGAGCAAAAAGTTCATTCCCGAAAAATATGCAGAAGATAAAACATTCCTTATTGAGAAATATAACGAATGGGGGTATCGTGATGCTTACATAACCAGCGATAGCGTTATTACACTTGATAAAAAGCACGTTAGCATACACATAAATATCAACGAAGGACAAAAATACTACCTTCGCAACGTTGAATGGGTTGGAAATACCATTTACAAAACAGAAGCCCTAAATGCAACCCTTAAAATGCAGAAAGGTGATATTTACAACCAAAAAATGCTCCAAAAGCGATTGATGGAAGATGAAGATGCAATCGGTATGCAATACTACAACAATGGCTACGTGTTCTACCAACTCAATCCTGTTGAAGTAAACGTGGTGGGCGACTCCATAGACCTAGAGCTACGCATCAGTGAAGGAAGACAAGCAACATTTAATCACATACGCATCTCTGGAAATACTCGCGTATACGAGCACGTTATCCGCCGCGAATTACGTACAAAGCCAGGCGATCTCTTTAATCGTGATGCAATCGTTCGCTCCATTCGCGAAATTGCCTCTATGGGACATTTCGATGCTGAGAAAATCGATCCAGATACAAAAGCGAATGAAGCCAATGGAACCGTAGACTTGAATTACAAACTTGTATCCAAGACAAGTGATCAAGTAGAACTCTCCGCAGGCTGGGGACAAACAGGTGTTATTGGAAAAGTAAGTCTCAAATTTGCCAACTTCTCTATTCAAGATCTCTTTGGCAAGGGAAATAAGCGTAAAGGATTCTTGCCTCAAGGAGAAGGACAAACATTAAGCATTAGCGGTCAAACCAATGGAACGTATTATCAACAATACAGCATTTCACTTCTCGACCCTTGGTTCGGAGGTAAACGCCCTAATCAGCTTTCTATTTCAGCTTACTATTCAAAACAGACAGACGTAAGCAGCAACTACTATAATTCGAGCTATTACAACAACTATTATAATTATCTGTATGGTTATGGTTCATCAAATAATAACGATTATCACAGCAATTACTATGACCCAGATAAATACGTACAAATGTTTGGTCTTTCTATTGGTTGGGGAAAACGTCTTCGTTGGCCAGATGACTACTTCACCCTCAATTCTGAATTATCCTACACTCGTTATATGCTTAAATCGTGGCAATATTTTCTCATCACAGATGGTAACAGTAACAACATCAACTTAAATCTTTCGCTCAGCCGAAACTCTACCGACAATACGTTCTTTCCTCGCCGTGGATCAGAATTTCTACTTTCTGTTTCCGCCACACCTCCTTTTTCTCTATGGGACGGAAAGAATTATGCCGCGTTAGCAAATAACAATAAAAGTGCTACCTTCCAGAAGGAAATGCAAGAAAAGTATCGCTGGGTGGAGTACCACAAATGGAAGCTCAAACTGCGAACTTTTACATCGCTGACAAACAAGAACAAATGTCCTGTGCTGATGACACGTGTAGAATTCGGTTTGTTAGGTTCTTATAATAAGCATAAGAAATCACCTTTCGAAACCTTCTATATGGGTGGTGATGGGACCTCAGGCTACTCATCAAGTTATGCCACCGAAACCATCGGACTTCGTGGATATGAGAATGGTTGCCTCACCCCTTATGGCTATGAAGGCTATGCCTATAGCCGTATTGCACTCGAGCTTCGCTATCCACTCATGCTTCAAACCTCGACAAGCATCTATGCTCTTGCCTTTATCGAAGGTGGAAATGCTTGGACAGATGTGAAAAAGTTTAATCCGTTCGATATGAAGCGTTCTGCAGGAATTGGAGTCCGTGTATTCCTACCAATGATTGGACTGATCGGTGTAGACTGGGCTTATGGTTTCGATAAAGTGTTAAATAGCAAAACGTATGGAGGTAGTCAATTCCACTTTATTATTGGACAAGAATTTTAATCGCATATAAATAAACACATATCATTATGAAAAAGTCAATTATCCTATCTCTGCTCTTTGCCGCCTTTTCTTTTCAAGGTTTTGCACAGAAATTTGCGCTGGTTGATATGGAGTATATTCTGAAGAACATACCTGCCTACGAGCGTGCGAACGAACAGCTAAACCAAGTTTCTAAAAAATGGCAGGCCGAAGTAGAAGCCATTAACAATGAAGCGAAAACCTTGTATAAGAACTATCAAAACGAAGCTGTTTTTCTCTCGGCTGAGCAAAAGACACAACGAGAGCAAGCGATTTTAGCAAAAGAAAAAGAAGCCGCAGAACTCAAAAAGAAATATTTCTCACCCGAAGGAGAACTCTACAAAAAGCGCGAAAGCCTCATCTCACCTATTCAGGATGAAATATACAATGCCGTAAAAGAGATTTCTCAAACAAAAGGATACGCGCTCATCCTCGACCGTGCCTCCGATGCAGGCATTATTTTTGCATCTCCAAAGGCAGATATAAGTAATGATGTACTTTTAAAGTTAGGATATTCAAATTAAATACGTATCTTTGTCAGCCGATTTTTAGATAATTAATAACAAGTAAATAAGAAAGAAAGATGAAAAAATTGATTTTATTGGTTTTGCTATTGGCACCACTAAGCCTGTTTGCACAAAAGTTTGGGCACTTTAATTCAGAAGACATTGTAAAAATTATGCCTGAGTTTGAAAAAACCAAGCTAGACATTCAAACACTTCAGAAACAGTATGAAGACGACCTAAAGCGTGTACAAGACGAGTTTAACAAAAAGCAAGACGAATATGCAAAACAACGCGACTCTCTTCCAGACAACATCAAAGAACGTCGTGAGCAAGAACTACAAGGACTCTACACACGTATGCAACAAAGCGCTCAAGATAACCAACAAGCTCTTGAAAAAGCATACAGAGAAAAGATGGCGGCCATCTCTACCAAAGTAATAACAGCCGTTAAAGCTATAGGCGAAACGGGTAGCTACATTTATATAATGGACACCTCTGCTGGCATTCCCTACATCAGTAAAACGCTTAGCACAGACATCACACCTCAAATCAAATCTAAACTTGGTTTGAAGTAATTCTATTCTCAACGAGAATACAAAAGGAACTTTAAAAGCGGCTATTTAGTCCAGAACAAAGCCTTTTGTATTCTCGCTGTTTTTTATTCATAGGTCAGTTTCTGCTGACTCAACCAACTTCAAAATTGTTATCACGATGAAACGTTTCGCTACTTTATTCTTCTTCACCATTCTACTCTTCCCTTTATCTGCCAATGCACAGATCTTTAAGTTTGGTTACCTAAGTTACAACACAATTATGAAATCTATGCCTGAATTTGCGATCGCACAGCAAGCTATGAAAGAGCTAAAAGTTAAATACGATGCAGAAACGAAGCACAACGAAACGCAATTCAACAAGATGTTTGCCGACTACCTGCAAGGACAAAAAGATTTTCCTCTGAACATTATGCTAAAACGTCAAAAGGAGCTGCAAGAAACAATGGAAAAAGGGATTAGCTTTCGGGAAGAAGTAAAACGATTGCTCACACAAGCAGAGCTAGATATGAAAGCGCCCATTATTCAAAAACTAGACAGTGCCATCCTTGCGGTAGGTAATGAAAGAGGTTATGAATATATTCTGAATACCGACGAAAAAGGATTCCCCTTTATTCATAAAGGTTGTGGCGAAGACATCACGTCCTATGTCAAAGAAAAATTGGCAACGATTAAGGAATGACCTCTACTTATCAAGATAAAGGACACGGTCCCATTGGTGTGTTCGACTCTGGTTATGGAGGACTCACTATTTTACAACAAATCCGCACGCAGATGCCTTCTTATGACTATCTGTATCTCGGCGACAATGCACGTGCTCCTTATGGTCCCCTTTCTTTTGACCTTGTATATGAGAACACATGGCAATGTGTCCAAGCACTCTTCGAGCGCGGTTGTCATCTTGTTATTTTAGCGTGCAACACCGCTTCGGCTAAAGCACTACGCACCATTCAACAAAACGATTTACCTCAATTAGATCCGAATCGCCGCGTATTGGGCGTTATCCGTCCAACCGTAGAAATGATAGGGACGCTTACAGAGAGTCGTCATATTGGAGTGTTGGCAACACAAGGCACTATTCTTTCCAAATCCTACGAATTAGAAATCAAAAAATTATTTCCAGACATCAAAGTGGAAGGAGAAGCTTGTCCGATGTGGGTTCCAATTGTGGAAAATAAAGAGTTTAATTCGCCAGGGACCGATTATTTTATAAAAGAACGCATTGACGATATTCTGTATCGCGATCCACAAATCGATACCCTTATTCTAGGTTGCACTCATTACCCCTTATTGTTCAATAAAATTCGGCAAAACACACCTCCGCACATCAAACTAGTGCCACAAGGACACTATGTCGCGAGCAGTTTGCAAACTTATATGCAGCGCCATCCAGAACTAGCCCAAAAATGTACAAAAAATGGCATCACCAAGTTTCTTACCACCGAATCTGCCAACAATTTTTGTGAATCAGCTTCCTTATTCTTAGGAGAAGCAATCGAAGCCCAACGCATCGTACTATAACTCAAGAGGCTTAAAAATCCGCTTTTTACTTAACCCCTATCGATTGAATTCCTCTTTTTATCTTATATTTTTTTGCGTTGAGCGTAAGTGTATAAGGTTCATTCGTTAGAATCTCAATCCTTTTCGTGGTAGCATCATACACTAGATCTGTCCTTATCTTTCCAAAATTCAAGTTGCGAATACCCTGAGTTCCTCGGTCCGCTTTCAGCCTCCACGTAAGCGTATTGTTCAAGCCATCTACCTGACAGAATCCCAACACATTCTCGATAAAGAGCGAGATCGGACCCAAGGCCGACCAACCACAAAAGTCTGGACGACAAACGTGACCCACTTCTGTACTAGGAAGGTCTGCACTAGGGCTATAACATTCCCAAATAGTGTGAGGTGTTACCTTTTTATAAGTATTTAGCTGCTGACGTATCACACGCTCCGCCAAGGAGTCGGCGAGTTCGTAATAGCCATATTTCTCTAATGCCTTCGTACCCATATAAGCGATAGGTAGCCAAACACCTCCCCGCCAATAATCCCCCGTAGCAGCGTTGAAATCTTGATCCCAACGAGCCAAAGAATTCCAAGGATACAGTCCACCAAAGCACGAATCGTTGCGCAACGTTTCAACCATACGCGCTGCTTGTTTTTTATTCGGAATCTCAGCCAGCATCGCCCAAAATGAAGCCGCCGTTTGTACTCGGCAAGCTTTTCCCGTTTCTTTATTCACATCATAGTAGAAACCATCTTTCTCGTCCCAATAGCGTTCGTTGATCGTCTTTTTCAAAGAATCATACCGCTCTTCCCAAAGTTTTGCCTCTACCTTTTTCCCCTTAAGTTGGCATAAACGGCCAATATTCAAAGCCGATAATGCTTGTTGAGATATCGCATCAATCCACATTATCTTACTATATCCTCCCGCCTCGCGCCCACGCACAGTGTTGTCCATTCCACTTGCTCCACCACTCCACGTGTAACCGATCAATTGTCCCTCTCGGCGCACAACATCGCGGACAATTGCATTAGGACTTATTTCAGGCTTTACATCGCCCTTCTTCACTGTATTGAAATAATCGAAGTGTCGTTGTAGATATTTTTTATTCAACAAATAATCGAGATGCTCTTCATCGGCTGTAAACACATAGTTGTTATATTCCGTCCAAGCAAACAAGGGCGGATTATCACGAAGGTGCACGCGCAAAGGAGAAACTCTATTTTCCAAAATCGGTTGATAAAGGTTTTCCAGAGTCTGCTTACCTGGATAAGCTGCAGGAGCATACTTTGAAAACATCACCATGAAGCAAGCATCCCAAATCCATATTTGATCATCATAACAATTTTCATCTAAGTAAGGTGATGCAGGCAATCCTTCAGGACCTTTGCGCACACGTCCTGCCGCAATCTCCCAAGTTCGTTCATAGAGATTAACAAGCGCGGTATCAGGATAAATCACACGGGGTATTTCTTTTTGCCAATCTGGATTCACCGCGTCAGGATAACACTGACCACAAGCAAAGAGGGGTGAAAGGACAAAGAAACTCAATAAAAAAGCTTTCATACTCGTTTAATTATTAAACTGTTTAGAACTAAAAACGAAACGTATAAGAAGAAAGTTGATCGGTACCACAATCAGAAGCACAAATACAGGAGCGAGAAGTCGATGAACTCCCAAAAAGAGAAAAACATTAAAGAGCAATAGATGTAAGATATAGTTTATGAGATGGCTTACCCCAAATCCTACCGCTTTCTTTGCATTTGCTTTAGAACGAAACGTGAAATGTGCCGTCAAATAAAAGTTACACACCAAGCTCACCATATAACCGATGGTATAAGCTATGTTTACTTTCGCATAATGTTGCAACCAGAAATAGACTGCATAGTGTATCCCCGCTGCCAAAGCTCCCACGATTGCGAACTTCAAGAACTCTTGTTTCTTTTGTTTCTCTATTCTCATCATCTATTTGTAAGCTCTTGCTTTGGTATGGGCTGATAGTCCTTTGTAAGCATCTCGTAAGACATTTTCAGCCAAATGAGGAACACGGGCAAGCACTTTAGTGCATACGGACGAATAAGTTCCACCTTTATCACTCTAGGACATAAATCGGTAGGCGAAAGACTCGTCAGCACAAACGCAAAGATAAGTAAAGCCAAATCGAATTTACTACGCTTCCATGGTACACTAACATACCAAATAGCCACGCCTACAAAGGCTATTATATAAGAGGACGACTCACTGCCTGTACTGTAAAGCACAACAAACATAAGCACCGAAGCTAGAAAGGCATAGCGATAGGCTAAATGAGCGTACTGTTTGAGCCGAAGATAAGGCAAAAAGAAGAGTACAAGAGCAGGAAGTATAATCACCAAATCAGAATAGTTTGGCCAACGTGTTATGTGACGTATCATACCAAGCACCGATACATTTTGTTCCCATTGCCATATATTTTTATGGTTTTTTTCGATGAGGTTTACAAACCATTCTCCATATTGCCCTATCACAAAATCAGGCGAACTAATCAGCATAGGCGCTACAAAGAATACAATGCTCCAGGCTATAAACGTAAGCACGAACCTCAGCTTATGCTTTGAAAAGAAGAAAAAAGCTAAGCCCACAATACTATAGATCTTTACGAACGCTCCAAGTAAAATAAACATCGTTGCCCATCCCTCCTTTTCTCGTTCTACGCAGCAAAATGTAGCAAGAATGATCGCAGCTATCGCGATGTTAAACTGACTAAGATATAATGCCGTTATGAGTTCGTTTGCACAAATCCAATAAACAAAGATATGACTCGCTTTTGCCATAGGCAATCGCTTTATTGCAATAAAAAGCATTCCCGTAAGTGCTACGAGCCAAAGAAAATTGCCAAAAGGATGCGGTGTTAAGGCAAAAGGAGCAACCACTAAACTGAATAAGGGACCGTAATGATTGATGTCGCCATATTCCTCAGGATAAGAAGCATAGAGCGATTTACCTTCTATTGTATGAAAGAACACGCCTTTGAATATCAAAAAATTATTGCAACTATGTTTTTTGATAAGCCTTACAAACAAAGGAAACACGAGTATCCACAACCACATCAACGTGGTGTAAGAGGAGAAGAACGGTTTGTTTATAATCGCTTTCGCTTTATGAATCATTTCTTTTACCATTGTAACTATTTATAAAATAACCAGGACGTCGTTTTACCTCGTTGAACATACGACCCAAATATTCACCGATTATCCCTAAAGAAATAAGTTGAATGCCACCAAGAAAGAGTATCGTTATCATAACCGTTGGAAATCCAGCTACACTATCGTTATAAAATATCGTATCAATAAAGATATACATCATATAGAAAAAAGCCCAAAGAGATACGATGGTGCCACAAAACAAAGATAAACGTAGCGGAGTTGTGGTATAACTTGTAAAACCATCAATCGCTAAATTCAAAAGTTTGAGCCAACCCCATTTTCCATTTCCCTGACATCGCTCCAATTGTTGATAAGGAATTCCTTTCTTATGAAAACCAATCCAACAATACATACCTTTCGTGTTTCGCTGCGTTTCACGCATCTCTCGCAAAGCGTCTATGCAAGTTCGATCAAGCAAACGAAAATCTCCTACATCCCTCAGAATCATTATGTTCGTTACCTTTTGAAGCAATTTGTAGTACAGTTTAGAAGTGTTACGCTTTAACCATTGTTCTTTGCTCGTAATGCGATACGCAAACACATCATCATAACCTTGCTCCCAATAATGTATCATTTCAGGAATACTAGAAGTAGGATGCTGCAAGTCTGAATCCATAATAATAACGGCATCGGCCGTCACATAATCAAAACCAGCCATCATCGCCATCTCTTTTCCAAAGTTTCGAGAAAGATCCAGATATTCAAAGCGGGCATCCTTTGCATGCATCATCTTCATTCGCTCAAGAGTGAGATCGGTACTACCATCATTCACCAATAAGAACGTCCAAAAGTAATGTGGATTATCTATCGCCACTTGCTGCATTGCGTCAAAAAGGGGCAACATTGAGGCCTCTTCATTGTATGCAGGTAACAGTATTGTTATCTTTTTACTCATGCTCTATCTAATTTTTTAATGGATAAAAGTCTGTGTATTCTGAATACGTAAAATAAGGCTGCCGTAACTTTTGAAACGATTGTAAGAGTTTCTCTAAACGCATTTCCATCCCCTTCCCCGCATGATGACGAATGATATAAGGTATTTCATATTCTGGATGTTTACCAAGATCCACAAATTCCCATGGATGAAAATAGATGGTAAAGACATCATCGTGACGCAATGTACGAAGAACCAGAGCACGATATAACCAAAAAGGTAGATTGTGACAGGATAGCCAAAAAAGGGGAAACCGAAGCCAAGGCGTTACAGAAACAGGGATTTGCAAAACATCTTTCTGCATAAATGCCGTACGAGGTACTCGCAAATTCATATAGCGTCCTGGTATAAACGTAGGATTGAGCGATGAATCATAACGATAACCCGCATCTCGAATATCGACCGCAGATACAGGCATCATTCTTGCCATACGATAACCACAAACAGCTTGACCCGTCAAGGCCTCTAACTTTAAGCGTGACGTTTTCAAATGACTCACCTCAAAATTCGAATGAAAATAACCGTGAGATGCCACTTCGTGTCCTTCGCGAACAATACGATCCATTATATGAGGGGCTTTCTGAGCAAACGTTACGGTACAAAAAAAAGTAGCACGAGCATTATTACGCTTCAAGCAATCAAGAATCACAGTCATACCAACTTCCGAAACACATATTTGTTCTTCTAGCGATAGACTTACACCATGTTCTAAAGGTAAGTCAAATTCTTCTGTGTCAAAGCTCAATAAAATCATAAGCAATAAGCAATATTGGTTTAAATGGGGTTGTCTTACAACAATCTTTTACTCAAATAACGCACAGGATACCACACCGAAAGATAACCAACAACAAGCACGGTAACAAAGATTAGCAGGATGTCATCTGCGTGGACACTTACAGGGTAGGCATCTACAATAAAATTGCCCGAAGCATCGCCTAAACGAAGCAAACCAAAAGTCATTTGTAGATAACATAAAAGCAAACCCAAACCGATACCAAGCACAGCTCCGATGGTACAGATTAGTCGCCCTTCGAACAAAAAAATACGCGATATCTGGTGATCGTCCGCTCCTAAATGACGTAAGGTTTCTACATCATCCTTTTTATCTATAATAAGCATCGACAACGAACCAACAAGATTAAAACACGCGACAACAAGGATAAAGGATAGAAATAAATACGCGATGTACTTTTCTATTTCCATAATACGGAACACATCGTCTTGCTGCTCATATCGGTTCTTTACTTCGTACTTGGAACCCAACATCTCGCGCAACTGTTCTTTTACCTGTTCCGTATTGACACTTGGCTTTACTTTTACTTCGAGAGAAGAGATACAACCTTGCTGTTCGAATAGTCTGCGCGCAAACGAAATAGAAGTAATAATGTAATTCGCATCGTACTTCTTTTGATCTACCGTAAACACCACACCTGGTGAAAAGAGACTTTCTTGATTAAATGCAGCAGTGGGATTCGTCATATTGATGCGCTCTCCCTTTCGCGGAGCATACACTTCTATCGCATCAGGGAAACGAGAGCCCGTACCTAATAAAGATGCCAACTGTATGCCCAGCACTCCATAATCGAGCACGTCAGCCCGAAGCACATAGCGCCCCTCGCCATACAGTATATCTTGAATATTCGTTACTTTATTAAAAGACTCGTCCACGCCTTTAATGGTGACCATAGCTTGCTGTCCGTTGTATCGCACAAGCGCATGGTCCTCCAAACTTTCTGAACAAGCTTCGACCCCCTCCATTTGGCGTACGCGCAGCAATAATGTATCGTCAGCTAGAATCGTTTTCCCATTCGTAGGCGTAATTTTTAGTTCGGGGTCGATCGAAGTAAAAAGTGTCGCTACTAAGTCATGGAATCCATTAAAAACAGACAGCGTACAAACCAACGCAAGCGTAGCTAACGCAACACCTACCACAGAAATGCCAGATATGACATTGATGGTATGATGACTTTTCTTGGAGAAAAGATAACGCCGAGCGATGTAAAAGGGGAAATTAACCACTTTACTCTTTCAATAAATGATCGATATGCTCTATATAATCGAGCGAATCATCTACAAAAAACTTAAGTTCTGGAATGATACGAAGTTGATGGCGAACACGAACTCCTAAATCATAACGAACCTCACGAGCACTCTTGTTGATATTCTCCACCATTTCAGCACTACGTTCTGAAGGGAATACGCTTAAGTAGACCCTACAAATACTCATATCAGGCGATATGCGGCAAGCACTTACCGATACGAGTACACCGTGCATTTGTGCCGTTTGTTTCTGAAAGATGTCGCTTAATTCTTTTTGAATTAGCCGACCTATTTTATTTTGACGTGTTGTTTCCATAATCTATATCTATAACGTATGTTGAGGTGCAAAAATACTCTTTTTTTGCGACTTGTAAGCATCATAAAGCAGATAAATTAAGTAAGAACGGTATACACGCTATCCCATAGCACATCTAGTAGAAAAACCAGCCTATTGAAATAAAGGTTTCAATAGGTCGGTTTTTCTCTTTGGATGCAGGAAAAGAGTCACCGAAAACGTTTCGAAACGCAAAAGAAACGGGCTAGCCCACGCAGTATTACCAACCATTTGTAAACAAGTTTCATCTTTTGTCGTTCAAAAAGTAGCTTGTTTTTACGAAATATGGTAACTTTGCCAAAACTTTAGGCGATGAACAACCCTTATTTAGAACAATATAGACAGGACACATTGCGCAAAGCGCAACTACGGCAACTTGAGATACTAAAAACGATTGCTGCTATTTGCGAAAGCAATGATATTCCATATTGGCTCGATGCAGGTACTCTGCTTGGGGCTGTACGCCATGATGGCTTTATCCCTTGGGACGACGATATAGATGTATCTATGCGTGCCGAAGATTTAGAACGATTTATCCAAGTTGCGCCCAAGCTATTACCAGAAGGTATGGTACTGCAAACACCGACCTCCGACCCTACGATTAAAGGCGAAGCCTACAAGGTTCGGCTACTCAACTCCTTCTATGTGGAAGGAGCTGACGACAATTACGCAACGTATCAGAAAGGCCTGTTTGTTGACCTCTTTCCTTTTGTCAACTATCCTTCGCATCTACAAGGGCTTACCCGCAAAGTAGCTCGTGGCATTTGCATCGCTTACAATCACCTCCACTCACCCCATTATTTCAGTTTACGAACAATGGGCGAAAGTCTTTATTTTGGTTGCAAACTCTCCATTTGTCGTTTGTTATGGTACACACTCCAGCCTCTTGCCCGTAGTGGCAAACACACCTGCTCTCGCCCTATCTACAATTGGCATGGCACAATCTACACCACCGCCTCCATTTTTCCACTCAGTACCATAACCTTCGAGGGGATTAACTTTCGTGCACCAGGAAATCCAAATGCCTATCTAAAAGCCATCTACCGAAACTATATGCAACTTCCCCCAGAAGACAAACGAATGATTCACTCCATTTTTATGATGCCAGAGCTTATAAAAAAAGACTAGCATAAAGAGAAAAAGGCACTTCTGTATATTATGAAACAAATCAAAACTTTATCAATATGACAACGAAAAAGATACTACTACTCGGTTCAGGAGAACTCGGAAAAGAATTTGTAATTGCAGCAAAACGCAAAGGACAATACGTGATAGCGTGTGACTCGTACAAAGGAGCCCCCGCTATGCAAGTGGCAGACGAATTCGAAGTATTTAGTATGCTCGATGGAGAGGCTCTTATGGCTGTTGTAGAGAAACATCACCCCGACATCATTGTACCCGAAATAGAAGCGATACGCACCGAACGACTTTATGAATGTGAAAAAAGGGGCATTCACGTTGTTCCAAGTGCTAGAGCTACCAACATTACAATGAATCGTAAAGCGATCCGCGACCTTGCAGCGAAAGAACTCGGACTCAAAACTGCAAACTATTTTTATGCGAAAACATACGAAGAACTCGTAGAGGCATCAAAAGAAATAGGTTTCCCTTGTGTTATCAAACCCTTGATGTCATCAAGTGGAAAAGGACAAAGCGTTGCCAAAAGTGCCAACGACCTACAACATGCCTGGGAATACGGATGTAGCGGAAGCCGCGGCGATATAAAAGAACTTATCATTGAAGAATTTATATCCTTCGATAGCGAAATAACCTTGCTCACCGTAACGCAAAGCAACGGCCCTACCCTTTTCTGTCCTCCTATTGGACACGTACAAAAAGGGGGTGACTATCGCGAAAGCTTTCAACCTGCCCACATTGACCCAGCCCACTTACGCGAAGCACAAGAAATGGCAGAAAAGGTAACTCGTTCACTTACGGGAGCAGGTCTATGGGGCGTGGAATTCTTTCTCAGCCACAAAAACGGAGTTTTCTTTTCAGAGCTATCCCCACGCCCTCACGACACGGGTATGGTGACCCTTGCAGGTACTCAGAACCTGAGCGAATTTGAGCTTCATTGTCGCGCTGTACTTGGTTACCCCATTCCAGAAATCACACAAGAACGCATCGGAGCAAGTGCCGTTATTCTATCCCCTATAGCCAGTCAAAAACGCCCACAATATCGTGGAGAAGAAGAAGTTCTTAAAGCCACCAACACCTATTTACGTATCTTTGGTAAACCAACAACGAGAGTAAACCGCCGTATGGGCGTTGTGCTCTGTTATGCTCCCGTGAACAGCAATCTCGACGACCTTCGCAACAAATGCAAAGCGTTAGCCGAGAAAGTAGAAGTTTTTTAAAAAACACACTCGTATGAAAAAGTTTTCTATCGTCCTATGCAGCGCCATGTTCTTTCTATCAAGCTGCAATTCCTACGAACAAACGAATGCCACATTCGCTGGAGCGATGGTGGGCGGAATCTTTGGATCAAGCATTGGCGGACTTATAGGTGGATATAGAGGTAACGATGCAGGAACAGCCGTAGGTATGCTCGTTGGGGCAGCGGTAGGTAATGCCGCAACAGCCCCCCGCAAGCAACCCACAAACGATGAGGACTATGGATACGACCAAGGGTATGCCGATGCGATTACAGACAACAGCCCCATTGAAAACACCGCTATTGAAGGGATAACAATAGAAGAGATACGCTTTATCGACACCGATCATAATAAAACGATCAATGCAAACGAAACCTGCAAACTCATCTTCTGCATCTATAATCACAGCGATCAAACACGCTACGATATCGCCCCCATCATTACGATTGAAGGAACAAAACGAATTTACACTTCACCGACTGCCATCGTCAGTAGCATTGAGCCCGATAAAGGCATTCGCTACACAGCCAGTATTGTAGGCGCAAGAAATCTAAAAGACGGCATTGCTACCTTCCACATAAGTTTACCAACAGGCTTTCAGAAGAAAGTTAAAACCTTTCACACGTTTCAAATACAAACGGCACGATAAAAATCAAAAAGAAAGATAAGGCTGGAGCCGTTCTATATCAGTTTGCGTGAAGACAGAGAGCATCTCTAATTCACGCAAACTTTTTATAGAGCCTTGCTTCCACTTCAATTTAGAAATGGCCACAACTTGAGGATAAGAGAGATAAGGATGATGCAAAAGTTGCTTGAACGTGGCTTTATTGACACTCAACTTTTTGACCTCTATCGAGTTCATACAGAACCATTGTTCTACGCCTTTTGGCAAACCGTCTATTTCCAGAAGCTGAGATACCGACACATAACCTCCTAACTGCTCTCCATACGTCTGAATGCGGCGGGCATAGTAACTACCTATACCTGGAATGCGTTTCAGTTGCGTCGTATCAGTCCCGTTTAGATTCAGTTTTACAAGTTCCGTAAATTTTTTATTTACAGTTGCAAAAGTCTTCGGTTTTACACTGCTTTCAGTCGTTATCTCACTCTTTGACGGAAGGTTTATATAAGGTTCCAACCGCTCAAAGTCTTTCGGATGTAAACCATAAATACGAGCAAAATCAGAAGCTTTGCGAAAGGTTCCACCAGCTCGACGGTAACGCATGACATTGCGCACAATCCAAGGCTTCAAGCCGAGAGAAAGGAGTAGCGTTGTGTCTGCTGTATTCGGATTAAAGCGCTGTAATAAAACAGCGTGTTCTTTTGGGTGCTTAACAGGATGTGCCCAAGCCTTCGATTTCGACTCTTTCAGATGGGACAAAAAAGAGTCTACCTTTGTGCCTTTTTTATCCAACGAAAGAGGTTTTGAAGATTCTTCCTCTGGTAAAAAAAGAGCCAAAGCAATTACAACGACAAGGACAACAAGAATCAACAATTGTCCACGACGGTCAGAACGAGCAAAATAAAACCAACCCGTAAACATTTTTATAAGAAGCCGATAAATCCTAATTCATTGAGAAACACAAGGGCTATGCCTATTGGTACGATAAAACGCAACATAAAGAAAAAGGCAGGAAACAAGGGAAATTTCTGCAAACCATCGTTCGTCATCTCTGCTCTTACTATATTACGATTCAAGAACCAACCCGTAAACACCGCGATAAGGAAACCACCGATAGGTAACATCAATTTTGCCGTAACAAAATCAAAGAGAGAGAATAAATTCATACCAAACAATTGATAGCCATTGAGTATACCCATTGACAACGAACAAAACAGCCCCAAGAAGATACTACCACCCGTTACCATACTTGCTGCCTTTTTTCGCGACAAATGAAAGGATTCAGACAGATAGGCTGTAACGACTTCGTGCATCGAAATCGTAGAAGTTAGCGTAGCAAGCACCAATAAAAAATAGAACATCAACGAAAAAGTATAAGCAAGTATAGGCATTGAGCCAAACACAGAATGAAAAATATTAGGTAGTGCTACAAACAACAAAGAAGGTCCTTCGTCGACATTTCCTCCCACCGAGAACACAGCAGGAAAAATAATGACGCCAGCCATCACTGCGACACAAGTATCAATGATACCCACGCTCAAGGCCGTTTTGCCTAACTTCGTTTCTTTATTGAAATAAGAAGCATATGTACAAAGGCACCCCATCCCCAAACTAAGTGAGAAGAAAGCCTGTCCCATAGCCGACAACACGACATTTGACGTTATCTTACTAAAGTCTGGCTGAAAGATAAAGCGCAAACCTGCAGAAGCACCAGGCATCGTGAGTGAGCAAATCATTAAAAACAATAAGAGTATAAACAAAATGGGCATAAAAATATTCGAAAAACGTTCTATACCTTTCTCCACTCCTTTTACAATCACAATATGCGTTATCAACAAAAATAAAACAAGATATAAGACAGGGCGGAAAGGGTCTGCCACAAAACTATCAAAATAACTTTTAAAAGCAGTAGGGCCTCCAGCTACATACATCGTGTTAAAACGATTCGTTGCCGATGCTATAGCGTAATCAAGCGTCCAACCCGCTACGACTGAATAATAAGACAATATGAGAAAACCCGTAAGAACGCCCAATCTGCCAATCCAATGCCAATGCGTTTTCGGAGCAAGGATTCTGTAAGCAGAAGCCGTATTAGCACGTGAATGACGACCAATAATAAATTCAGAAACCATAATCGGCATACCGAGTAACAAAACGCAAATTATATAAACAAAAATAAATGCGCCACCGCCATTATTTCCTGTTTCACTAGGGAATCGCCAAATATTACCCAATCCAACAGCAGAACCTGCGGATGCCATAATAACACCAAATTTACTACCAAAATTAGCTCTTTCTTTCATAATTATATATCACGTGTTTAAGTGAAAGCTGCAAAAATACAAAAAAAAGTCCTATCTTTGCACCCTAATTCATTTTAAATAAAATATGGAGATACATAATCTTTCAAAATATCCACTTACTATATTCTGCCTACTTCTCGTATGGTACCTTTCGTTTTTTACACCTCCACAAACACAACTAGATTCCGTTCCCTTTATCGATAAGTGGGTTCATTCTGCTATGTATTGCGGAACGTGCACCATCTTTTGGATTGAATACACACGACGCGGTGGAAAACTGAACACTGCCTTATTACTTCTAATAAGCGTTGTATCGCCAATTTTGATGAGCGGAATAATAGAACTATTACAAGCCTTTGCTACGAATGGGAACCGCTGTGGAGATTGGTTAGATTTTGCAGCCAATTCTATCGGTGTGTTGCTTGCCGCTCTTATTGGTCACTATATTGTACCGCTCTTCATCCATTCCAAAAAGCATTAAACAATGAATCTCCCCAAAAAGTTTGAGCTATATACTCGCACACTTATTGGAAACGAGGAATACGATTTATTAGAAAAAGCCCTTGGCGAGCCATCGTCCGTAAGCATCCGTTTAAATACAAAGAAAACAACGAGTAAGCCGAAAGAGACAAAACTCGTGCCTTGGGCATCAGATGCTTATTATCTTAACAACCGACCAGCTTTTACGTTCGATCCACTTTTTCATACAGGAAGTTATTATGTACAAGAAGCGTCGTCGATGTTTCTGGAACAAGCCTTAAAAACTTGCGTAAAATCGGCTGTCGTAGCACTCGATCTTTGTGCGGCTCCTGGAGGAAAATCTACACTGATCCGTTCTATCCTTCCAGAAGGCAGTCTGCTCGTAGCCAACGAGCCCATGCGCCAACGGGCACAAATATTGGCTGAGAATCTCACAAAATGGGGACATCCAGACGTACTGGTTACCAATAACTTTCCAGCAGACTTCAAGCCTCTAAAAGAAATGTTCGACCTCATTGCTACAGATGTACCTTGTTCTGGCGAAGGTATGTTCAGAAAAGATGAACAAGCAATAACAGAATGGAGTATAGAAAACGTAGAACTCTGTGCCGCTCGTCAACGAGAAATTTTAGCACATATCTGGAGCTGTCTAAAACCAGGCGGATACCTTATTTATAGTACCTGCACGTTCAATGTATATGAAGACGAAGAAAATGTAGCATGGATCATTGAAGAACTTGGTGCAGAACTAGTTCAGATAGAAACGAAACCAGAATGGGGCATTCTTGGAGATTTCACAAGCAACAACCATTCTGTCTATCATTTTTTACCTCATCATGCACAAGGTGAAGGATTTTTTCTTGCACTACTACGCAAAGAGGGCGAATACGCAAACACGAATAAAGAGAAAAAGCGGAATAAAGGAGGAGTACAAACCATTGGTTTGCCAAAAGAATGTAAACAGTGGATAGAAAAAGCAGCAGAATTTGCAGCCTTTGCCACAAATAATGGAATTTGCGCCATACACAAATCTCTGTCCGAAACGGTGATGCGTATCAGTGCTACACTCCGAATCATTACTGCAGGCATTCCACTCGCTGAAGAAAAAGGAGGCTGTTGGACACCGCAACACGGACTCTCTATGAGCACTTGTTTACAAGCAAGCGCCTTTCAGCGCGTTGAAGTGAGCCGAATCGAGGCGATCGCGTATCTACGAAAAGAAGCCATCTGTCTGCCCTCAGAAACGCCACGCGGATTTATCTTGATCACCTACAAAGGCACACCACTTGGATTTACTAAAAACATAGGAAACAGAGCAAATAATCTATACCCGAACGAATGGCGCATACGCAGTGGCTATACGCCAAGCGATACCACAGAGGTTCTCGAATAGCACAGTCGCTATCGATTCGTATACATTTTGTCGTAATAGTTTTGGTATCCTTCGCTCGTTACTGCCTTAATCCAATCACGATGTTCTAGGTTCCAACGAATTGTTTTAAGAATACCCACCTCAAACGAAGTTTCTGGATACCAACCTAAATCATTCTTTATTTTAGAAGGATCTATACCATAACGAAGGTCATGCCCTAACCGGTCTTTTACGTATGTAATCAGACTTTCGTTGATCCAATCAATCTTGATCTGACCCTTTTCGTCCTTTTCCTGTTTCTTTAGCAAAGAACGAAATACAGGTTCTTCTGCCATGATGTCATGAATTGTAGAAATAACGAGCTTTACAATCTGAATATTCTGCCGCTCGTTATGTCCTCCTACATTATAAATAGAACCATCGGTAGCCTTTGTTACAACTAAATCTATCGCCTTACAATGATCTTCTACATAAAGCCAATCGCGAACATTCTCACCCTTACCATAAACTGGCAACTTCTTCGCTTCCAAAACATTGTTAATAATAAGCGGAATCAGCTTTTCAGGAAAATGATACGGACCATAATTATTAGAACAACGAGTGATACTTGTTGGCATTTTATACGTATCATGATAAGCGCAAACAATGTGGTCTGCACTCGTTTTAGAGGCGCTATAAGGACTATGAGGGCAAAGCGGCGTCTCCTCGGTAAAGAAACCATCATCACCAAGAGAACCATACACTTCATCTGTGCTAACTTGATGAAAACGAACACCCTTACGCCACGTAGGATAGCCAAAGCTATCTTTCCCTGTTACCCAAGCACGGCGCGCAGCATCAAGCAGATTCTGAGTACCCAAAATATTGGTAACAAGGAACAGCTGTGGATTCTCTATACTACGATCCACATGGCTTTCCGCTGCAAAATTTACAACAAAGTCAAACTTGTATTCTGCAAAGAGTCTATCCACAAGAGCTTCATCACAAATATCACCTTTTACGAATACACATTGATCCTTATCCACTTCTTCCGCAATCGTACCGTAATAACCAGCATAAGTCAACAAATCAAGTACCACAACTTTTACATCATCATACTTTCCAAGAATGTATTTTAGATAATTTGCTCCAATAAATCCAGCAGCACCCGTCACCAAATAAGTCTTCATATCCTTTTATTTTAGGTATGCAAAGATACAGAGTAAATTTGAAATGGACAAATAGCCAGGTCCTTTTCATTTAAAAAGTCGTACCTTTGCCTACAATAAAAAAACGAAAAAGAATGATAACGCAAAATTCAGCAAAAGCGTGGGCTTTAGCCTCGCGTCCAAAAACGCTTTCGGCTGCTTGGATACCTGTTTTTGTAGCCAGTGCTCTCGCTTATTCCCTTGGTAGTTTTAAACTCTTTCCAGCCATACTCTGCCTCGTCTTTGCCGCTTTAATGCAAGTGGCAGCGAATTTCATAAACGATCTTTTCGATTTTGAGCGAGGAACGGATCGAGAAGATCGCCTCGGACCCGAACGAGCTTGTGCACAAGGTTGGATTTCACCACGAGCAATGCGTGTCGGCATTGGCATCACCGTTACAGCCGCTTGTCTTGTAGGTTGCTCCTTGCTCTTTTATGGAGGGTTGTGGCTGATCTGCATCGGACTAAGTTGCGTTCTTTTTGCCTTTCTCTATACCACCCTACTCTCTTATTGTGGTTTTGGCGACATACTTGTGCTTCTTTTCTTTGGCTTTGTTCCTGTCATGGGTACTTATTATGTACAGACGGGCATACTTTTCACCTCTTCGGTCTTTTGGGGTTCCCTTGCGTGCGGACTTGTCATCGATACCTTACTCGTGCTTAATAACTACCGCGACCGCGATACAGACCGCGCTTCTGGAAAACGTACCCTAATTGTAATCGGTGGCGAACGTTTTGGTCGTTATTTATATTTAGGTCTGGGAGTGGGCGCTTGCCTCTGTTGTCTTGCGGTAACAAAAAGCAGTCACCCCGAAGCCATGCTCCTTCCTTTATGCTATCTTATACCACACACGATAACGTGGTATCGTATGATCCGTATTGGTAGCGGAAAAGCTCTGAATAAAATACTAGGGGAAACATCCCGCAATATGCTTCTCCTCACCTTGTTACTCGTTCTTGGAATCTTACTTTAAGGGGGTCCCAACCCTCCCTTCACCATAGCATTCGCTACACCTCTTTATTCCATTTGTTATATTGCAATAAACGAATCTAAAAAAGAAGTGTTGAAAACTTTTCTTAACCAATAGTTTTCTTTGCCCTATTCAAAAAAGACTATCTTTGCTGCCAGACAAAAAGGATAGACGATGAAAGAGTTAAAAAAGAAATTAGAGGAAAAGAAAAAGCTACAAGAAATACAGCAAATTGCTTCCGTCGGATACATAGAAGGAGACATTATCCTAATAGAAGAACTAAAAGAAATTCCGAGTCTAAACCTGACAAGAGTCAAGCACTTTGTTCTGTTTCTATGTACAAAAGGTGAATTTAAGCTAGCCCTAAATGGTAGCGCCATCACACTTCGAAAAAATGAACTAATGCTTTGTAGACCGAATGTCATTATTGACAATTACAGCATGAGTCCTGATGCCGAAGAACGTTGCATTGTACTTTCCACTAAATATGCCGATCAATTACTTTCTAGCGTACGTGGTTGCTGGGATAAGGCTCTTTATATCAATAAAAATCCAATTTCCGCTCTCGAAGAGGATGAAGTAGAACTCTTCTGTCGTTATTTTGAACTAATGCGCTTACGCATATCAAAAAATCAACATATCTATCGCAATGAAGTCATACGTTCCTTACTACAAGCGTTCCTTTACGATGCATCCGATGCCATGAGCTGTTTTTTACCTGCGGAAAATAAAATAACAACATCATCAGACTATGTATTTCGCACCTTTATACAACTGATAGAGCGCACCATTCCTAAAAATCGAACCGTGAACTATTATAGTACCCTTTTGAACGTTACCCCAAAGCATCTCTCTTCCGTTTGTAAAGAAACGTCTGGTAAAACCACTTCTGAATGGATACAAATGTACGCAATAGAAGAAATCAAGTCGTTTCTCCACAGTTCCGATAAATCCATAAAAGAAATAGCCTACGAGCTTAATTTCCCCAATTTATCCTTCTTTGGTCGCTATGTAAAAAAGTATCTCGGAGTTGGACCGAAAGACTATCGAGCCTCTAAACAGCTTTAGACGACCCCATCTGGGTGCGACCTCCAACGATTAAAATTAAAAAGGATCTATAGCCTTGAAAGGGTTTTTCAGTCCTTTTTGCTACAAATCCTTTTTTCGGGTCATCCGAAGCTTCATTACAAAGGTCTCTTATTGAAGAAGTGATGAAAGAGGAAAGTGTACAAAAACATTTTGTGTATAGTCCTCTTTCTCGAAGAACAAACCGATCTCGCCATTTTTAAGAATGGTGAGCGATGAATAAGCCGCACTTCCAGAATAAATAGTTTTTCCTTTACTCCAGGTCTCACCGTCATCGTAACTCACTCGAACCGTCATATTAGAACGTTCTTTTTTCATCTTCGCATTTGCAAAAATCAGACAACTCTTCTTACCCTTTTTATTTTTTAGGTCATAGCGAAGAATACTACCGTTGCAACCTGGGTCTATCAGCGTACTATCAGGACGTGTTTGCCACGTTTTTCCATTGTCAGATGAAATATGTACATAACGGATACCAGGTCCATTGACACGACTATTAATCATCCATCTACCATCACTCAGCTCTACTATTTTAGATTCATCTGCTGGCGTGATAGGTGTATTGATAAAGAACCAAGACTTTCCATGATCCTTACTTCCAAAAATATGCAATCCATTATTCAGATTAACTAAACAATGTAAGAGTTCGCCCGATTGAGTCTGAATACCATTACCAGAGGTGATAAATTTAAAATCCTTATGCCATTCTGGCTTCGTAATCTGCGACGTTATATCCACAGGTTTACTCCACGTTTTACCATTGTCCGCACTCTTTATGACGTGAAAGTAATAAACACCATTCTCGTTTTCTAAATCCATAAAGTTATAGAACAAGAAAATCTCTTTTGTCACCTTATCGACAATCATCGATGGGTCTGAAGCCGATTTTCCATAAGGAAAGTCTGCCGCTTTTTCGATGCTTGACCAAGTTTTCCCGTTATCGGAACTTCTACGTATCACTATATTTATATCTTTGTTTGTGTTCAAATCATGGCCATTTGGAACACGTTCATCTATAGCTGCCACTAAATCACCGTTAGGTGCCGTTACGATAGCGGGTATTCGATAGCATGCCACAGCCTTATTCATGGAGGTATTAAACAAATCAGTGTATTTAATTTCCTCTAGCGGATTGATCAAAGGGAGTTTTGCCGCCGCACCTTTTATGGTCAATTCTAGGATTACATCTTTTTCATTCTTATAAGAATCTGGCACAAAGAAAACGAGCCTCTCCTTCTCTTTTTTGAAAGTCACCTTCTCATTACTTTGGAAGATTTTGGCTGATAAGATTTTGGCATCAAAAGCAGGAAGAGTAATAGAGGTCTGTCCGCTTAAAAGATGCAGATATATTTTATTCTGCTTACGTGTACTTACAAAATCACCTTTAATAGGAAGATATGGGCCACCTTCTGTACCATAGATACAATCGCCATTCACGTTTATCCACTCACCCATCTCCTTAAATAATCTTTGCTGAACGTCATCTACACTGCCATCAGGACGTGGAGCCATATCCAACAGATAATTTCCATTTCTTCCAGCGATCTTCACCAAAGTTTGAATCAGTTCCTTTGATGTCTTATATTTCATTTTTGAGTTGTACGAATAGTTCGGGTAAGCCACGCTCGAACAATATTCCCATGGTCCTTTGTAATAAAGCTTTTCCCAGCCTAAGTCTCCATGATCTTCACGACTATGATAATCCCCTACGTTGTTATCAAAATCCCAACCATCGTCCCACGCTCCACCTTTTGGTGTTGAAGGCATCTGCAAGCGTGATATAATAAGATTCGCATCCAGTGTTTTTAAATAGGCTGAAAGTTCTGTTCTATATTTAGGGTTACTATACCATTCTGAATGCCAAAAACCATCGAACCAAAAATTCTTAGTATGATACTTTTGCACGAGTTCTGCACATTGTTTCTTCACAAACTCAAAGTAGGAATCCATCCCGCCCTTCACAGGTTCGAATGTCTTATCTTCCACGCCACACATCCGCGACCAACCATTTTCATGAAGATCAGCAATCGAATAATAAGTACAAAAAACAATCCCCTGCTTTTCACACGCTTCCGACAGTTGCTTACAAACATCCTTTCCATAAGGCGTATTCATAATATTGAAATCAGTCGCTTTGGTATCCCAAAAAGAGAAACCACTATGGTGTTTGGGTACAAATACGATGTATTTCATTCCTGCATTTTTAGCGATCGTAACCCAAGCATTTGCATCAAAATTGGTAGGATTGAAATCCATACACATTTTTATGTATTTCTCTTTAGGTACCGCATTACCCCATGTCCACCCAATTTCCTGATCAATAGCCCCCAAAGGAGACCAATGGATAAACATACCGAAACGAGCATCGGTAAACCATTTCATTTCGGATTTAACAGTGCGGTTCATTTCGTTTGATGAAACCTTGTTTGATTGAGCAAAAATGCCTGACGGCTGCATCAATAGGATTGAGACTACGAAGAATAGCCCCAAAAGTTTAAAGACTGCGATTTTTTTTTGTTTTTCGAACGTATTCATAAGAAACAGATTTAAAATTATATTAGTTCTATTAAATAGCGAGCGCTCCATATACTGCCCTTTATTCTGTACGTTGAAGGGCTTAGTCAAATGGCACGCTTTTACATCGGTTCTAGCCCCCATTTCCTTAGTCATCTGACTCTGGATACACGTAGAGCATTAAAGTTCTACACCAAGTAAATTTGATGTCGTGACAAAGCCTTTCAGTTAAGATTCTATATGCAAATATACAATTTAAAAATGAGTCGATGTATTTTTTCAACTATTTTTATTTTTGAATAAAGATAGAGACGTTGTGTCTATGTAGGTAGACCATTACAGCTCTACAACGAAGAAGTGACAAAAACCCGCCCAATTAAATATTCTGTCGTAAAATTTACTTCCACGAAGGGGGGCTGTTATACCAATAACAGTCTGCACTTCCTCATAGCCTTCACATTCCGTGTTATTATTCTCAGGAGAATCATTACCTTGTGATAATATTTTCTGCATTCGTTCCATTATTAGCTAACTTTCATTTACGACTCGTTTTAATGAAGATTCTGACCTTCCCAATATTATTTATATTGGTACTATGTCATCGGCTGACTTCTCACAGCAAGCTTTATTCCGTGATTCTGAAAAAAATCCTCCACACGTCTGTAAGACCTCCACAGATAAGAACGTAATCTTTCAGCCTTATACCTATCAGATTTACTATGTGCGATTCCGAATAGTTATTGGGCTTTGTTTTGTTTGGCAAACTTACCTTCACACTTTAGCCTTATATCTGATTTCCATTCGTCAAGTCAGACTTTGCCGCCAGCTTCCTTCTGATTCCAACTCGAGATGGACGCCCTTTCTTTTGGCTAAACGATTCCCTCTATTAGGGTTCGTTAAGAACTTACAGCAGTTCACGCTTTCATGGCAATATAGTTTGGCATGAACAGGTTGACGATTAAAGTTGAATTCAAGGTGTTGAATTCAAGGAACACAAACGGACTCATTAGGTAATACATTCCAAAGAAAACAGACTTTTGTGAGATTACCGATGATTATATACAGATGGTAGAAGATGTACGAAACAACAGACCTCGTAAACAGATTGGAGACCTCACACCTAACGAGAAATATAACCAATTAACAAACCCGAATTCCGTTGCATTTGCAAATTGAATTCAACAAATAAAAGTCTTTGAAGAATATCTATTTATCGTACTTATGTAATATAACCGATATACAGGTCTTTTATTTTGAAAGACTTATTTGTTTTTGCATAAAATCTCAAGAATAAGAAAAACACTACTATTACTTCTTGCCACCCCTTTCTTTAGGTGATTTAGGTTTAAGTTACTACAAAATAGCAACTTAAATCTAAATATACTCCATTTGTATTTCGCTATTTGATAAACGCCATATTAATTTGATAAGTAATTTATCATTTGATAAAAAAATCCTTTCGATATGATAACAAACTAATCATATACATGTTGTAACTTTACACCAAATATCAATATTTAAATTCATTAATGCATATATATGATTTATAATTTAGTGCTACTTCTACCATGTATCATGTGTTTGATTGGTGCAGCCTGGTTAATTTGCAAGAGGAAGAGTAATACCTTTTCTCAAAATATCTTAGTGTTTGGATTCTTCTTTTCAGCACTATTCTTTCTCACCACGGCGAACTACGTTGCGGGAGATCTCGACAGTTCAA
>JAVVVP010000014.1:0-38381 GCA_036652575.1 Bacteroidaceae bacterium | reverse complement strand
TAACAAATGACTAAAGTAAGAATAGTAAGGCTTGTAACACTTCCTGTCGTATGGTTAAGAGCTTCAAGACAGAGGCTAATCTTGAAAAGTAATGCCCGGTGTGACTTAAAGACAACGCTAAACTTCGGTGAAGAGGTTCGGTGCGATGACGCATTTACCTTGGACTGTTCTCTAAGTCCTAATTCGGGGAACTTCTGCGAATGGCTTGGTATATCCATGGATGTCTTACGTGAACAATAAAATGAAACGAAAATAAATAGGCGCCCCCATCTATCTTGACTTCTAAAAAACTTATGCTCTCTATTCGAATACCTTCCAGATTTGTTCAACATCAAGGATAAAAGCTTTCAATAGGATATATATAGATGGGGGTCTCTGCCTTAAAAAACATTGACAATGAAATTAAACAAAGGAAGTATCGTCAGATTCTTAACGTGTGGTAAGAATCGCAACTCGAAAAAAAGAACGTTTAAGCAGATCCTTTCAACAGAGGTCTCTTTTTTTAATTATGATCTGAAATTTGGAGAAATAGAAAAAAAACGAATGCTAGACAGTACGGCTAGCTATTTTAATCAGGAAGGGCTGCTTTTGTTAGCTTATGAATATGTATCTATGGAAGAGATGGAAACGGTTCTGCTGTATCAATACAATGAACGAAAACAACGAATGCGTGTCGTGGCGTATAGAACTTCCGAAAAGGGTCCTACAGCTCTTCAAAAAATCAAAGCACGGGAACTTTTTGAACGAACATTTTATGGCGATGTGGTTTACCAATACGATGACTGTCAACGTATCTTGTCGATTACGGGGGAACTGCACCTCTTGAATCCGATGTACGAAAAGGGATATAAATGTTGTTATCAATATAACAAGAAAGGATCAGAAGCGAAAGTGTATAATGCGGAAGGACAGTATATCTTTAGCCTTATCTATGGAACGACTGGACTTTTATTGCGTAAGCAACGATTTGTGGGAGAAAGGCATGGACGTAGTTTTGATGAATATGTTTACAACCGTCAGTTGCAACTTCTTAAAGTGGTGAAGCGGGGCTATAGGAGCTCTTCTATTAAAGAAAAGTACACCTATAACGAGTTTGGGGACAGCGTTACTTCTTTTAATTCTATGGCTCGTTATAAGCAATCGTACCAATATCGATATGATGAAGAAGGCTCTTGGATAGAACAAATGGATGCCCCCGCAAAGGATACGGTAGAGCTTCATACGTCTATGGGTATCGTGAAAGAGCGAACGCTTGTTTATTTATCGGAAGAAAGAGACCTTGATGCTTACGATGAAGCGCTTCGTACTTATGTGGAGAACTTGATGACGGATGGCGCGGTTTGAAAAATGGCACCGTGAGCTCTTCTTTCTTCGTGTCCTGCCTGTGATGGGCTTGTTTCAGGGAACTATAGATTTACTCAAGTTTCTGAAATGCACGGAAACCATGGTGGTGACACTTCGAAGGCAGCCTTTTGTCTATTTTTTATCCAAAGACCTCTTTTAGTACCTCCAACGATTTAAGTTGTGGAAACGAGGGGATGTGTAGTCGATAGTAGTCGTTGATAACGGAGAGCAATCGCTCGCGTTCTTGCCGAGAAAAGACAAATTTGTGAAGGGTCTCGTATCGCATACGCATCAGCAAAGGTAAATGGCAGGCATCTGTGGGATTGACATAGTGATGATGCAAGGGCTGTTTGTCAACAAAACAACTGCTCAAAAGGTCGAAGTAAGCCCCCTGATGATATTGATCGAGGTTAGGATAAAAGCCGAGGAACTGTGATAAACGAAGCAAAAAGACTAAATGAAAATTTGCACAACGATCTGTGCAACCGTCAAACCATTCTATGGACATTAAGATGTATTGAAACATCGAAGAATTGTGCTGCTCTTCGCGTAAAGCACCACACAAAAATTCTGATAGAAAAAGAGCAATAGAGAGCTTGTTCTGGTTATAGGGTATCGAAGAGAATGGGATGGCTGACTTTACGGTTTGCACTTTCTGCAATTGAATCGTAGGACGAGCATTCCATTCTAATAGTAGTACCGCCATCGGTTGAAAGAGCACATTTTTTATTGTGGCGCGACGAGAACGGGGAATTCTCACCATAAACGACACCCTTCCCATCGCTTCCGTATAGACATCTACAATGTTTTGCGTGTCGTTGTATTTAAATGTGCGGAGTACAATTCCGAGTGATTTTACGAGCATACCGTGATATTTAGTAGCGCAAAACTACGAGAAAAAGCTCGAAAAGGCGATGAAAAAGCGATAAGTTTCGCATTTTGATAAAAATATATGGCGAAAGTTTTGGTAGTTAATAGAAAAGCACTACCTTTGCAACCGCAAAATGGCTAATTGAGCTGCCAAAGGGAAAAGTGCTCAGCGTAATGGTCCGTTCGTCTATCGGTTAGGACGAGAGATTTTCATTCTCTAAAGAGGAGTTCGACTCTCCTACGGACTACAATAAAATAAGAAAATAATAAAAGAAGATGGCAAATCATAAATCATCAGTAAAGAGAATCCGTCAGGAGCAGAAAAGAAGACTGCACAACAGATACTATGCTAAAACAATGCGTAATGCTGTTCGCAAATTGCGTGCTACTACTGAGAAGTCTGCTGCCGAAGCACTACTTCCAAGTGTACAAAAGATGTTAGACAAATTGGCTAAATTGAATATCATTCATGAAAATAAAGCTTCTAACATTAAGTCAGGTCTTGCTCTTCTCGTGAACAAATTAGCATAAGCAAATAAGTACGGAAAAGGAATACGAGGGGCTAAACTTAACGGTTTAGCCCCTCTCGTTTTGTTCTCTTTTTTATGGGAAATGGGTGCGCTTCTTTTGCAAAAGAAGCGCACCCTCTTGTTGGACACGTATCTTGTTGCTTTTCTTGAAAATACTTGGGCTGTTTCTTTGCTCTATATCAAAGATTTTTAGTACCTTTGTAGGTAGAATAACACTCAAATAAGAATGGAAGAAGAACAAATGAACGGAGCCGACTACTCAGCCAGTAATATCCAAGTACTCGAGGGACTTGAGGCTGTGCGTAAGCGCCCGGCGATGTATATCGGCGATATTAGCGAAAGAGGTTTACATCACTTAGTGTACGAAACCGTGGACAACTCTATCGATGAGGCTTTAGCGGGCTATTGCAATAGCATTGAAGTAACAATATGCGAGGATAATTCAATTATCGTACAAGACAATGGCCGTGGTATCCCAGTTGATATGCACGAGAAAGAAAAGAAGTCAGCACTAGAGGTTGTTATGACCGTGTTGCATGCGGGTGGTAAGTTTGACAAAGGCTCCTACAAGGTGTCTGGTGGACTTCATGGCGTGGGTGTTTCGTGTGTGAATGCCTTGTCTTCAAAAATGGTTGCGCAAGTATTCCGAGAGGGTAAAGTTTATCAGCAAGAATATGCTTGTGGTAAACCTCTTTATTCCGTAAAGGTGGTAGGCGAAACAGAATTGCGTGGTACACGCCAGCAATTTTGGCCAGATAACAACATCTTTATTACAACCACTTATAAGTACGAAATTCTTGCGACGCGTATGCGTGAGCTTTCTTTCCTCAACAAAGGAATCACCATTACGCTTACCGATCTTCGCCCAGACAGTGAGGGAAACACGCGTACAGAGAAATTCCATTCTGTGGATGGTCTGAAGGAATTTGTGCGTTACGTAGACTCTAGCCGTTTGCATTTGTTTGATGATGTGATTTATTTGAACACAGAGAAGCAAGGGGTGCCTATTGAAGTGGCGATTATGTATAACACTTCGTATAGTGAGAATATCCACTCTTATGTAAATAATATCAATACGATAGAAGGTGGTACGCACTTAGCGGGTTTCCGTATGGCGTTAACCCGTGTCCTTAAAAAATATGCGGAGGAAAGCAAAGCGGTAGAGAAAGCCAAAATTGAAATAGCTGGCGAAGACTTCCGTGAAGGAATGACGGCGGTACTTTCTATTAAAGTGGCAGATCCACAGTTTGAAGGACAAACCAAAACGAAATTGGGTAACAACGAAGTGATGGGCGCTGTACAGCAAGCAGTAGGCGAAGCCCTTACCAATTATCTAGAGGAACATCCCAAGGAAGCCAAACTAATTGTCGATAAAATAGTACTTGCGGCAACCGCTCGTATTGCGGCTCGTAAAGCTCGTGAAACGGTACAACGCAAAAACCCGATGACGGGTGGAGGACTTCCTGGTAAATTGGCTGACTGCTCAGACAAAGACCCCGAAAAATGTGAATTGTTCCTTGTCGAGGGCGATTCCGCTGGTGGCTCTGCAAAACAAGGACGTAACCGTGCTTTTCAAGCGATCCTTCCCTTACGTGGTAAAATATTAAACGTAGAAAAAGCGATGTGGCACAAGGCTTTTGAAAGCGATGAAGTGAACAATATCATTCAGGCGCTAGGCATTCGCTACGGACTAGATGAAGAAGATGGCAAGAAAGCAAACTTAGACAAGTTGCGTTATCATAAAGTGATTTTGATGACCGATGCCGATGTCGATGGATCGCATATCGACACCTTGATTTTGACCTTGTTCTTCCGTTATATGCCAGAACTAATAGAGCAAGGCTATGTGTACATCGCTACTCCGCCACTCTATTTGTGTAAGAAAGGAAAGGTGGAAGAGTATTGCTATACCGAAGCCGACCGCTTGCGCTTTATTGAAAAATATAACGACGGACTCGAAACAGGATTCCATACGCAGCGTTACAAAGGTCTTGGTGAGATGAACAAAGAACAACTTTGGGAAACAACCATGGATCCAGAGAATCGTTTGCTCAAACAAATAACCATTGAAAATGCGGTAGATGCCGATTATGCGTTCTCTATGTTGATGGGCGATGAGGTGGGTCCTCGTCGTGAGTTTATCGAGAAGAATGCGACTTATGCTAACATTGATGCGTAAGGTTACTCTATATTAAAACGAAGGCCCTCACTTTCTTTACCCCAAGTGGGGGCTTTTTGTCTTCTTTTTATAGTCGAGGCATAAAAAATAGTAATTTATAACCGTTGATGCTTTTCTACGAGCGTAAGTATTTGACGAATCTTCGTGTATAGAGCTTTGTATCGTAGACACAAGTATTAGATGCAATTATTTCATCGAGTTTTATAAAAATAAAATCCCAAGAAACAAAACTACTATGGTCTTTCTCTTTCTGATTTTAGTTCTAGGTTTAACGCTTATACTTGCTATACGATGGTATTATTACTTCGAACGCAAGGGAAAAACCGCGAATGTCATCGCAATAGATAACGGTATAAACTCAATAGTCGAAAATGTGTCGGTAGGAGTATACATTCGGAACTATAGCAGTTCTTCGCGCCATTATGTGCTTTTTAATCAATTATCGAAAGAATATTTCTTGGCAGAGAATGTGATACAATCGGAAAGTTGGAATCAAGCTGAAGATGATTCCTATGATAAACAAGTGCTCGAAACGGGGCTTCCCATTGTATATCATAAAACGGTCTTTAATGAAACTGGCGCCATGAAGTATTATTTGCGTATAACGAAGCGCAAAGTTAATATTGATCCAGGTTCTTTCTCTATTGTAACAACGATTGTCGACCTTACTTATCGTAAACTTTTTGAAGCAGAACTGGAGCGTGCACGCCACGATGCAGAGCAAGCCGACCGACTAAAAAGCGCTTTCTTGGCAAATATGAGTCATGAAATACGTACGCCTCTGAATGCAATCATAGGTTTTTCTGAATTGTTGGAAACCGCCGAAACGGAAAACGAGCGCGCCACGTTTGTCAATATTATCAAAACAAACAATACGCTCTTGCTGCGTTTGGTAAATAATATTTTGGACCTCTCTAAATTGGAAGCAGGTATCGTGGTGTTCAACCATGAGCCGTCCGATTTTGCTTCTTTCTTTTTTGATCTAATGTCCTCGTTGAAACTGCGCTGTGTGAATAAAAATGTTGAGTTTCGTACGATTTCTCCTTATCGCAAATGTATTATCAACTTCGACCTCAGCCGCTTGTCTCAACTCTATACGAATTTTGTTACGAATGCCATTAAATATACTGATGAGGGTTTTATAGAGGCGGGCTATACCTATTCCGAGGGTTGGTTGCGCCTTTACGTGAAAGATACAGGAGCGGGAATTCCTCAGAGCAAGCACGATCTTGTTTTTATGCGCTTCGAGAAATTGAATTCTTTTGTGCAGGGTGTCGGTTTAGGTTTGTCCATTTGTAAGGCGATAACCGATGCTGTTGGTGGTCAGATAGGCTACGAATCAGAAGAAGGTAAGGGCTCTGAATTTTGGGCTAAAATACCTTGCGAAGCCATCGAGATAGAAGTTTAGTCTTTGTCGTTTTCTGGGATAAAAGCAGAACGTCTTCCTCTGTTTTACGTTGGACGGTCACCGCGTCTTTTCGATTCTTGGTAAGCCGAAATCATTCGCTTACGACTCCCTATAATTTGCCATTTGTAACTCATACAAGCCGTTAGGAAATAAATAGCGGTTTGTATCCAAAGACCTATGTATTCAAATTCCACTTCATTGAGCGTGGCTCCCATATTGTTGATGCGTACAAAACCATTGATGCCAAACGTAGAGGGGAAGATATACGATATGATTCGCCAGAAGTCGGGAATAGAAGCTCCAGGCCACGAAATGCCCGAGATGAAAAGCAAGGGTAAAGAGGTGAAGACAAAGATGAGCATACAGGTTTCGCGGTTGCGAATAAATACGGACAAGGTGATGGCAAAGAAGATGCACGCCAAAAGGTACGGCAGAACGAAGAGCGTCAAATCCATCGGCAGTGCGAGTTGATTGAGACGAAACATTCGTGGAACGATACACAGCATATACGTTGCCATCAGCGCATAGACCATTAAGTAACAAAGGCTTTTTCCAAACACGATATGAAACAAGCCCCCTTTGCGTCGACTCACCGACACGAGTTCTCGATAACGGTTGTGCTCGCGCGCCGTACCTGCCGACAGTCCGACTCCCAAGAGAAGTGTTTGCTGAATAATGAGGATCAATACCGCTGGAATCAAGAATGCGGCAAAGCCATTGGTCGGGTTATAGAGCGACACATCGTCATATTCTAAGGGTGCGGTTGTTATTTCGTCTTGTCGGTGGGTGGTGTTGCCCACCTTTTCTATTTTTATATCTTTATTCATGGCAAGCGACACATTGGTGTTGGCGATGAGCAAACATTTATAATAGAGTAATCCGCTCATATCACAAAAAAGTCCCACTTTTGTTTGCTCTCCTCGTGCGAGTTTTAAACTAAAATCTTTTGGAATCTGAATGATGCCATACGCTTTGTGTTCTTTGAGCATGAGTTTCGCTTCTTCCATATCGTTGCAATAAGCCACAATTCTTACGTCAGGCGTAGCATCTACGTGGTTGAGGTATTCTCGACTCTGTGCGGTGCGAGCTTCGTCTAGGACAGCGGTGGGTACATCGTGTACCATTTCATTCGTGTAGATAAAACTATAAACCAGAGGGTAGAAGAGGGGTACAACAATGAAGAAGATGAGAACGCCTGCATCGTGAAATACCGTGTTAAATTCTCTTTTCCACGTATAGAGGGTGTCGTTTAATCCCTGTCTGATTCGTCCTGCTCTTTTCGTTTGTTTCATCAGGGTTTATATTTATCGTAAATAAGAATGGCTTTTAAGCGTTGTGCCACGAGGAAAGGCAGCAGCATAAAGAGCAGTAGGGCAACGTAGCTTTCCCATGAGTACACCATTTCTCGCCCGTTCAGCGCTTGGTCTACGTAGATCAGAAAGTAGTGTCGAAGAGGAAATAAATAGCTTAGTCCTTGCAAAACGGGTGCCATCGCCATAACGGGGAACGAGAAGCCTGAGATGGAAAAAGACAGAACGCCCCAAAGCGATGCAAAGCTCAAACCGAGGCGTAGCGTTGGAAGCGTGCCAAACATCACCACTCCGCAACTTTGAGAGGCGAGCACGAGGCATAGTGTGGCGAGTAGCATCGGCAAGATACCACTATGGCAGGGAAATTCTAAAAATCCATATAGATACACATTGTAGGCAATACCCATAAGAAAGAAGATCGCCGTGTGGGGAAGCAATTTTCCTGCTAAGGCGATCCAAATAGAGCGGTTACTTAGCACCAGCCATTGGCGCCCCGTTCCGTCTTTCAGTTCACTCCCGATGCTGAAGACGGTAATCATAAAGATGAGGAGCATGAGTACCCCTGGTACGAGTGTGTTGCAGAGGTAAACGGAATAGTTGAGCCACGGATTATGGATAGGGTGGGTATCGATAACGATGGGTTGAAGGAACGCCATCGCTTGCGCTTCGGTTGCACCCCGCGCAAAGAGTTGAGAACGAGCTGCAGCGCCCGCGGCAAGTTCGCTCATCATTTTCATTTCTTTGAACAAGAGCGAACCCGCTATTAAATAAGAATAATTGGTGTAGAAGGAGATTTTCGGCTGTCGTTGGCTTTGTAATTTCTGCGAGAAGTCATCGGGGAGATAGTAGAAGCCATAAATGTCACCTCGTTGTACGGCAATACGAGCATCTGATACGTTGGCATATTCATCGACAATCTGTACTTGTTCAAAAGCATCCAGATTGCGTGCTATTTGTCGAGACGTGGCGGAGCGGTCTAGGTCTACTAAGCCGATCGGCAGATTCGTTGGTAAACCAGAGCTCATTAGAGTGGTGAAGAAGAGATAACAAAAAAGCGGTGCGATAACCATACAAAAGAGGTAGAGCGGTCGCGACACAAGTCGTCTACACTCTCGTTTCATCACTCTTGCCAAGGGATGAAGCCAATGCTCTCTGCTTCGGTGTTGCCTCATTGCCTATTTGTTGAGAATTACGGACATCCCAGGTCGCAGGTTGTCTACTTTCTGCATGGGCAACGCTTTCACTTCAAAGGTTTTCATATCGAATTGTCCTGTCACTTTCGTGGCTTTCCAGGCGGCATACGACCCCAAGTCTTTTAGATAGTATACTTTAAGACGAATGGCTTTGTTGTGGAGCGCAGGCACCGTTGCTTCGAGTTCCGCTCCCATCGTAATGGCATTTAGTAAATCTTCTCGAACGTTGAAGCTCACCCACATATCGCTCATTATGGCAATGTTCATAATGGGGGCACCCGTTCCTACGAGTTCGCCCATTTGTGGGAAAATATCGGATACTTCGCCCGCGGTTTGTGCGATAAGATATGTTTCTTTGATATAGGAATTTACCTCTGCCACCGCTCCTTTGGCTCGATTCACCAACGCGTTTGCGGCCATCTTGTCCTCACGTTCGGCTCCGTTCTTCGCCATATCGTATTGCGCTTTTGCCGCTTTTTCTGTAGCGATGGCTGCATCGCGTTGAGCAGTCATTTCATCGAGCTTTTGAGCAGGCATTACGCCTTGATCGGCAAGGTTTTTCACCCGTTTGTAACTCTTCTCGTTAATGCTAACGCCTGCTTTGGCTTTTTGCCACATTTCGTAGGCTGTTTGAATTTGTTCGCTGCGCGCTCCTTTGATGGCTTTCTCGTTTTGAGCTTGCGCTGCACTTTCTGCCGCTTGCGCCTGTTCTAGTTTTGCCACCACATCGGGGGCTTCCAAAATAGCGAGCGTGTCGCCCGCTTTCACTTGGTCGCCTTCTTTCACTCTGAACTGAAGAATACGTCCAGGCACTTTACTTGATACTCTATATTCTGTAACGTCTGCTTGTCCTTGCACAATTTCTGGACCCTTGCGTAAGGTGAAGAACCCGACCAAGGCGACCACCACGATAACGCCTGTTAGGGACAGAAATGCCACTAACATATTTTTGTTTTGAGCTTTCTTTGATTTCATACCTCGTTGTCTCTTTGTTTGTTGTTATTGGGTCAGTGTGCCCATCGCTTTGCGCAGGCATACCTCTGTTAGTTTTACGTCTATTTCAGCATCTATCTTGTCACTTTGCGCTTGCAGCCATGCCGTTTGTGCTTCGAGCACATTTGTGGTTGCCACGATGCCTTCTCTAAAACTCAGGTTGGCATAACGTAGATTTTCTTCTGCTTTTTCCATGTTTTTGAGACTCATCGTGAGCTTTTTTGCGGCCTCATTCACTTTATAAGCAGACTGATTGACTTGTAATTCTATCTTTTCCCGCGTTTCCGAAAGTTGTAGTTTGGAAATGATGGCTTCTGATTTTGCCACGCGTATTTTGTAAGTTCCTTCGCCCCAATGGAACACGGGGATTTGCACCACAACACCGAGACTCCACATTCCTTTAAACTTGTTTTCAAAACTATTGAAAACGCTAGGGTTACTTACGAGATAGTTGCCTACAAACGCAGCCGAGGGCAGGAATGCAGCGCGTGCGATACGTACTTTTTCATCGTAGATGTTTGTGGCGAGTTCTAGGCTTTTCAGTTCAGGGCGTTGGTTCAAAGCTTCGTGCACATTGACCGTCGCATTTGGAAGTGTGATGTTCAGGTTACGAAGGTTTTCGTCGGCCAATAAAATATCGGTAGAGAGGTCCATACCACAGAGTTGACAGAGTAGCATACGCGAAAGGCTCAGCCCATTGTCCACCTTTGTTAGCGTCATTTCAGCTTCGTTCATTTTTACATGAACGGTGAGTTCGTCGGCTTTTGTAGCAACCCCCTCTTTTACCATTTTCACGACATCGGCATTGAGCTTTTGCAGTAAAGTCAGGTAGTTCTCGGCAAGTTTTTTCTTGTTGGCGAGCGATACGACTTGCCAATAAGCTTGATCTGTGTTGAGCAGGAGTTCTTGCAGTTCTGTATTGTTTTTTTGTTCGGCAAGCCGTTCGGCATATTGCGTGATTTTGTTGTACGCTCTTATCTTTCCACCCATATAAATGGGCTGTGTTAAGGTGAGCGCCCCTGTCCACACGTTGCGCGTATCCGTCCGGAATTTATCAACAAGGGTTTGTCCCATTTTGTTGAGCGCGGGGACCGCTTTATTTCCCAGTGAAGCAACGAGTTCTGCGAGGTCGGGCATCGTTTGTGCCATTTCTTTTATCACTCCTGCGAGTTCTGCTCCGACGGTGGTTCCCATCTTTGAGAATATCGCTTTTGTACTGTTGTCTAAAAGCGATATTTCGCGCTCATTTCGTAGATAACCTCCTGTGATGCTAAGGTTTGGTAAATAGTTGGTAGCGGCTGCTTTTCGCTCATTATGGGCTATCGTTATGTGTTCTTTGCTAATGGCGAGCGACTTGTTGTAGGTGATGGCGCGGTTGCGACAATCGTCTAAACAGAGCGTTTGCTGAGCACGACTAAAAGCTGGTGCACAGAGACAAAAGATGGCAAGAAGAGTTTTAAGCATTTTTATTTTCATTACAAAGGCTTTTCGTGTTGCAAACTTAACGAATTTACCGCGAAAAAAGGGCGATTGGAGCGATAAAAACGCGTTTCACTACTTATTTTAGACTATTTTGCCTACAGCGCAGGAAAAATGGGACAGTTGCGCTCTTTTGGCGTGTTGTGCCTTCGTCTGTTTTACCGTGAAGCCTTGTACGGTCTAGGTTTCACAAGGGTCTGAAGATTCCAGAATACGGGTGGTGAGCGGTCGTTCTCTTTGTGTGTTTCCCCTTCTCTTGAGTGGCGGCAGGCGAATCGGCACATCCTTGCTTCGAAGTGGCTTATTTTAGTTAGGTTCACCCCGTGAAACGATAAATTCACCTTGTGAAATAAACGCGTCACAAATGTGATTCTATTGTTTCACGGGGTGAACCGAACCACAAATCCGCAGAAAAAAGAGATGAAAAGTCTGCTGATAACCCTCTAACGCCTTAAGTGCATCGGGAAACGGTGCTAGTGGGGTGTAGCTTGTAGCGTAGGGGGATACGGTCGCTCTCTTTTTCTGATCCGTTGACACCTTCGTTTCCTTCTTTACAATGCAACTGAATTTTTGTTAATGCATCGGGAACTAGTCGACGAAAATAAATTTTCTACAGCAAAAAAAAGCAGGAAATAAAGGAAACTGCACCACTCCTGTTTTAACCTCGTAATTACAAGTAAATCAGTTGATTTGCAGTTCGTATGTAATATGTGAAATGTTAATTATAAAAATAGATATAAAAAAGTGGGGAATTGTGGAGGAAAACTCGTATCTTTGAACTCTCAAATAAGACAGTTAAAAAATGCGATTTGTAGGAACGATAGAAGCAAAGGTAGATGCAAAGGGCAGATTGTTTTGCCCTGCTGTATTTCGCAAGGTTCTTCAATCCTTTGGGGAGAAAGAACTTGTGCTTGCTAAGGATGCTTTTCAGAGCTGCTTAGTGCTTTATCCTATGAGCGTATGGGACGAACGAGTGGATGCACTGCGTGCCAAGCTGAACCTTTGGGACGCAAAGCATCAAATGGTGTTTCGTCAATTTGTGAGCGATGTGGAGGTGGTTTGTTTGGATAGTACGGGGCGACTTCTTGTATCGAAACGATACATACATCTTGCGGCGATAGAACAAGAAGTGACCTTCGTTGGGATGGACAATACGATAGAGATATGGGCAAAGCGAGAGAAAGAGGTGTCCTTTATGGATGCAGATCGTTTTGCTTCGGAATTACAACACTTAATGAGCGAAGACCATGAGCGATGAAAGGGAATATCATATACCTGTGCTGCGCGATGAATGCGTAGAAGCGATGTTGCTGCATGCGGGTGGCTGTTATGTGGATGTTACGTTTGGCGGAGGTGGGCATAGTCGTGCCATTCTGTCGCGGATGGATGCCACGGCGCATCTGTACGGATTTGATCAGGATGCCGATGCAGAAAGAAACGTGCCATCGGACGAACGTTTCACGTTTGTGCGCAGCAATTTCCGTTACTTAAAAACGTGGATGCGCTATCACGAGGTGGAACAAGTGGATGCCATTCTAGCTGATTTAGGGGTGTCGAGCCATCACTTTGACGACGAAACGCGTGGTTTCTCTTTTCGGTTTGATGGTGATTTGGATATGCGAATGAACAAACGCTCGGGGCAAACCGCTGCCGACCTTGTCAATACGTATTCGCAAGAACAATTGGCAAATTTGTTCTATCTTTACGGAGAGCTCAAGAATGGTCGAGCGTTGGCTTCGGCTTTGGTAAAAAGCAGAACGGAGCATCCGATCAAAACGGTGGAGGATTTCTTGACCGTGGTTCGCCCGATGTTTGGCAGAGAACGTGAAAAGAAAGAACTAGCCAAAGTGTTTCAAGCCCTTCGTTTAGAAGTGAATCACGAAATGGATGCACTGCGCGAAATGCTCACGCAAGCGATCGAAATGCTTCGCCCTGGTGGTCGTCTCGTCGTACTCACTTATCATTCGCTCGAAGATCGGATGGTGAAGAATGTGATGAGAAGTGGAAACCCAGAGGGAAAAGTAGAACAAGACTTCTTCGGAAATCGACTCACGCCCATGCAACCCATTAATAATCGCGTTATTGTGCCCGATGCAGAAGAGCAAGCACGCAATCCGCGTAGTCGGAGTGCTAAGTTGAGAATTGCAGAAAAGAAATAGCAAGAGATTTTTTATTAGATATAGAACGCGTTAAAGATGAAAAAAACAGATAATCTGAAAGAACTTTTAGAAAAAGCTGTAGAAGGCACGTCTGATGCAGACCATGCCAAACAAGGACAGGCAACGGTGAATTTTGATAAATTGACGGCTGATGCGGACTTGAACGATACACGCGTTACGTTACGCAGTATTCTCGGAGGCGACATCTTTACAGCCCGTAGACTCCGGAAACAACTCCCGCTGATTGCGATGATTGTGGTGTTTCTCCTATTATATATAGGTAATCGTTATTCGAGTCAGTCGGAAATGATCGAAACTGAAAAACTTCGTACACAACTTGCCGACTACAAATCGTTGGCATTGATTCATTCGAGTTTGTTGCTCGAAAAGACACGTAAAAGTCGCATTGAGAACTATTTGAGAACGAGCAACGATAGTTCTATACAAGTATCCAACATACCGCCATACGTTATAAAAGTTGATTAGAAAATGAACTTTCCTACAAAAAAAGTAATGCCCCGATTCCTCTTTATCATTGTCTGCTTTGGTTTAATAGGAGCAGCAATCATAGGCAAGGCAGCTTATACGATGTTCGTGCAACGTTCGTATTGGGAAGTGGTGCAAGCTCGTTTGGTAAAGACGGATATGCCGATGCTTGCGGCACGAGGCAACATTATTTCTGCCGATGGTCAATTGCTTGCTAGTTCTATTTCGGAATATTATTTGAACCTCGACTTCTTGGCACGCGATAACGACTCGGTGCGTACGGCAAAGGCTCAACATCGGCGTGATTCGGTGTTTTTAGAAAAGATAGACAGTATGAGCGAAGGGCTTCACGCCATCTTTTCAGACAAAAGTACCTCGTGGTTTCATGAGCGTTTGGAGAAAGGTTTTAAAAAGAGAATCAGCTGTACCAAGGAGGTGGACGGGAAAACCATAACGTATAAAACGAGAGTCAGTTCGTGGCGTATTTATCCGAAACGCGTTACTTATATGCAATATAGAGCGGTGAAAACGCTACCTATATTTCGTGAATCGGGTAATAAAGGTGGTTTTTGCACCGAGAAGTTTACCAAACGAATGAAGCCTTTTGGTTCGCTGGCCATGCGTACTTTGGGCGATTTTTCGAAAGAGAAAGACGCACCTTATTGCGGGCTCGAACTGTCCTTCGATTCTGTGCTTCGTGGTAAAAATGGTGTGCGCCACCGCCAAAAGGTGATGAATAAGTATTTAGACATCATCGACGTAGCCCCCATTGATGGGCTCGACATTCAAACCACGATTGATGTGAATATGCAGGACGTTTGCGAAAAGGCACTCGTGGACAAACTCACAGAAATCAATGCTCGTGTGGGAGTGGTAATCTTGATGGAGGTGGCCACGGGCGATATAAAAGCGCTTGTCAATATGGAACGATGTGCCGATGGCGAGTATCGGGAACTTCAAACGCACGCGATCAGCGACTTGTTAGAACCTGGTTCTGTGTTTAAGCCCGTTTCGTTTCTTGTTGCCTTTAACGATGGTAAAATCAAGATGACCGATGGCGTAGACACGGGCTGTGGCATACGCGATATGTATGGCGAGAAAATGAAAGACCACAATTGGCATCGTGGCGGTTACGGATACCTCACGGTACCAGCTTGCTTGCAGTATTCCTCGAACGTAGGGGTGAGCTATTTTATAGATAAATATTATAGTCAAAATCCGCAAGCCTTTGTGGATGGCGTGATGAAAACGGGCATAGGTATGGATTTGAAGCTTCCGATACCTGGTTATGTGGCTCCTCGCATACGAGGACCGCGAGAGCGGGGCGAACGTTGGGCAAAAACGGATTTGCCCTGGATGAGCATTGGTTATGTAACGCAAATACCTCCGATTAATACACTTACCTTTTATAACGGTATTGCGAACAATGGGCGTGCGGTTAAACCGCGTATCGTAAAGAACGTGATGAACAAAGGGGACGTGGTGCGGGAATATCCTACGGAAGTATTGGTGGACAAAATGGCTTCGCCAGAGGCGGTGAAGCATTTACAAGACTGTTTGGAAAGTGTGGTAAGCATAGGACTGGGTAAAAAGGCGGGCTCAAAGCACTTCAAAGTGTCGGGCAAAACGGGTACGGCTCAGATTTGGACAAAGGCGGGTTTCGCTTCCAATTATTTAGTGAGCTTTGCTGGTTATTATCCCTCGGACAATCCGAAATACAGTTGTATCGTTTGTATTCAGAAGCCTGCTCCCGCCTCGGGTGGAGGACAGTGTGGACCTGTGTTTGCAAAGATTGCCGAGGCGGTGATGTCGAGTGAACTGAAACTCAACATTGCGCAAGCGCGTGATACGGTCTACTCGCATCTGCCCTTTGTGAAGAATGGAAATGTGGCTGCAGCGCATCAAGTACTGTCGCAGTTGGCGGTAAACTATACCATCAACTGGGATAAAGAAACCGCCATAACGCACGTGTGGGGCTCTGCTCAAAATGAAAATGCAGAGGTGGTATTACAACACCATACGCCTGCTTTAGAATTTGTGCCCAGCGTGGAAGGGATGGGCGCTCGTGATGCAGTGTTCTTGCTCGAGAAAATAGGATTGAAGGTGCGAATGAAAGGAGTGGGAAGAGTGGTGAAGCAAAGTATAAAAGCGGGTGAAAAGCGGGTGAAAGGTAGAAGCATTACTCTTCTACTCGAATCGAAGAATAACAAAAATACGTCGGTGGAACGACCGACCGCTGCTTCGAAAACGGCCGTTGGCGATTCACTCAAGAAAGATAGTGCGCGGGCACAGAAAGCGGACTCTTCTAAACAGATAAAAGCAACGTCAAAAACAAAAATTAAAAAGAATAAAGTATGAAACTATCCGATATTCTTAGCCGTGTGAAGATTCTGGAGATCATTGGTTCTCTGGAGACAGACATAAAAGGTGTCAATATGGACTCGCGCCTTGTTAAAGAGGAGCACTTGTTTATCGCTGTTAAGGGAACACAAGTGGATGGGCATCAATACATTGGCAAAGCCATTGAACTTGGTGCTACCGCCATTTTATGTGAAACAAAACCAGCGACGCAAAAAGATGGCGTAACGTATGTATGCGTAGAGAGTACAGAAGATGCTGTTGGAAAAGTTGCAACCGTGTTTTATGGCGACCCTACGCGTCGTATGAAACTAATCGGTGTGACGGGAACCAATGGTAAAACGACGATTGCAACCTTATTATATAAGATGTTTCAACAATTCGGTTACAAGGTGGGACTTTGTTCTACCGTGTGTAATTATATAGATAAGGAAGCAGTGCCAACAGAACATACAACTCCCGATCCGATTACGCTAAACTCCTTGCTTGGACGGATGGCGGATGCGGGTTGTGAATATGCGTTTATGGAAGTAAGTTCCCATTCTATTCATCAAAAGCGAATTGGTGGACTTCATTTTGTGGGCGGTGTCTTTACCAACCTCACGCGCGATCATTTAGATTATCATAAAACATTCGAGAATTATCGTGATGCAAAGAAAGCCTTTTTCGATGGGCTTGATAAATCAGCCTTTGCAATAACCAATGCCGATGATAAAAATGGATTGGTGATGACTCAAAATACGGTAGCAAAGGTCAAAACGTATTCACTTCGCTCCATGGCGGACTATAAGGCAAAAATCTTGGAAATGTCGTTCGAAGGTATGTTTTTAGACGTGAACGGAATGGAAGTAAGTGTCCCCTTTGTGGGAAAGTTCAATGTTTCCAACTTGTTAGCGGTCTACGGTACGGCGGTGATGCTGGGGCGTGAGCCGCAAGAGACGTTGACGGTTATTAGTTCGTTGCACAGTGTGTCGGGACGTTTTGAGGCACTTCGTTCGCCACGTGGCTACAACGCGATTGTGGATTATGCGCATACGCCCGATGCGTTGGTCAATGTGCTCCACGCCATTCACGAAGTGCTTTGTGGTAAGGGGCAGATCATCACGGTATGTGGCGCAGGCGGCAATCGCGATAAAGGAAAACGCCCACTGATGGCACAAGAAGCGGCCAACCGCAGCGACAAAGTGATTATAACAAGTGATAATCCTCGCTTTGAAGACCCACAAGATATTATCAACGAGATGCTTGCAGGGTTGGATTCGGAGCAACGGAAAAAGGTGATCGCCATTGCCGATCGGCACGAAGGTATTCGTACGGCTTGTATGTTGGCGCAGCCTGGTGATGTGATTCTCGTGGCGGGGAAAGGACACGAAGATTATCAGGATGTGAAAGGTGTGAAACATCACTTTGACGATCGGGAGGAATTGAATAAAATATTTGCCGACGAGGCGTAACCCTATAAAAAGAAGAATATTATGTTGTACTATTTATTTCGCTTTTTAGATCAGTTTGGTGTACCAGGCTCTGGTATGTGGACGTATATCTCGTTTCGAGCTTTACTTGCCTTTATGCTAGCCCTTGTTGTTTCGGCTTTGTTTGGAGAGTATTTCATTAAATGGATGAAACGCCATAACATCAGTGAACTTCAGCGGGATGCCAGTATTGATCCCTTTGGTGTGAAGAAAGTAAACGTTCCCTCTATGGGAGGTGTCATTATCATTGTGTCTATCCTTGTACCCTGTCTTTTGTTTGGTCGCTTGCGCAATATCTATATGATTTTGATGTTGGTTACCACGGTATGGCTAGGGGCTCTAGGCTTCTTAGACGATTATATCAAGAACTTTAGGAAGAAAAAGGATGGGCTGAAAGGAAAGTTTAAAATTGTAGGTCAGGTGAGTATTGGGCTCATTGTGGGAATGACGCTTTATTTAAGTCCTGATGCCGTGATTCGCGAAAATGTAGAGGTCCAGAAAGCGGGGCAAACCATTGATGTGAAGCATCATTCGGAGGCGGTGAAGAGTACCAAAACCACTATACCGTTCTTTAAAAACAACAATTTGGACTATAGCGAACTGATGTCGTGGTGTGGCGAGCAGAAGGTTACGGCAGGGTGGATACTCTTTGTCCTCATCACCATTGTTGTGGTAACAGCGGTGTCGAATGGCGCGAACTTGAACGATGGTATGGATGGTATGGCAGCGGGTAATTCGGCCATTGTCGGCATTGCGCTAGGCGTGCTTGCCTATGTGAGTAGTCACCTTCAATATGCTAGTTACCTGAATATTATGTATATTCCAGGTTCGCAAGAACTGGTTATTTTTATCGCAGCCTTTGTAGGTGCTTTGATTGGTTTCTTGTGGTATAATGCGTATCCAGCACAGATTTTTATGGGCGACACGGGAAGTCTGACCATTGGGGGTATTATTGGCGTGCTTGCCATCATTATTCACAAAGAATTGTTGGTCCCGATACTCTGTGGTATCTTTTTGATAGAGAGTTTGAGCGTGATTTTGCAAGTAGAGTTCTTTAAATTTGGGAAACGAAAAGGCAAGAAGCAACGGCTCTTTAAGCGTACGCCGATTCACGATAATTTTCGCGTGCTTAAAAATCAATTAGACCCAGACTGCTCATATGTATTCAATTGGCCGAAAGGGGCTTGGCACGAGGCTAAGATTACGGTTCGTTTTTGGATTATGACTATCCTTTTGGCGGCAGCAACGATTATAACATTAAAGATAAGATAACGCACTAGAATTATAAAAAGATGGGAAGGATAGTAATACTTGGTGCCGCGGAAAGTGGCGTAGGTGCTGCCGTATTGGCAAAGGAAAAGGGATACGATGTGTTTGTTTCAGACCAGGGTGCCATAAAGGATAAATACAAGGTGATGCTGGATCGCTACGGTTTACCGTGGGAAGAAAATCAGCACACCGCGGATTTGATACTGAATGCTGACGAGGTTATCAAAAGTCCTGGCATTCCCGATCAAGCACCTATGATTTTGCAACTGAAAGACAAGCAGATTCCTATTCTCAGTGAGATAGAGTTTGCGGGTCGCTACACCCATGCAAAGATGATTTGCATCACGGGGAGCAATGGTAAGACTACCACCACTTCGCTTATTTATCATATCTTTAAGTCCGCAGGTTATAACGTGGGACTCGCGGGCAATATAGGGCGTAGTTTTGCGCTGCAAGTGGCGGAGGAAAACTTTGATTATTATATTATAGAACTGAGCTCTTTTCAGTTAGACAATATGTATAAATTCCGTGCAAACGTTGCTGTATTGCTCAATATAACGCCCGACCATTTAGATCGATACGATTTTAAGATGCAAAACTATGTAGATGCCAAAATGCGTATCCTTCGTAACCAGACAGAGGAGGATGCCTTTGTGTATTGGAACGATGATCCCATCATTCAGGCGGAACTGAAAAAGTATGGTATCAAGAGTCGGCAGTGTCCATTCTCTGAAATAAAGAAGCGTGGCGTGATTGGATATATGGAAGATGGCTTCTATAAAATAGAGTATCCCGTTCCGTTTAATATGGAGCAAGAATCGCTCGCTCTCACAGGACGGCATAATATCTACAATTCATTAGCCGCTGGTATTTCGGCTAGTATAATGGGTATCAAAAACGAGGTGATACGCCAAAGTCTTAGCGACTTTAAGGGCGTGGAGCACCGTTTAGAAAAGGTGGCTACGGTGAATAGCGTGCTCTATATCAATGATTCAAAAGCTACGAATGTAGATGCTTGTTTCTTTGCGCTTGAAAGTATGCAAACACCGACAGTACTGATTCTTGGGGGGAAGGACAAAGGCAATGATTACAATGCCATAAAAGCGTTGGTCAAAGAGAAATGCCGTGCTCTGGTGTATTTAGGGGCGGATAACACAAAACTGCATACCTCGTTCGACGATTTAGGTTTACCCATAGTGGACACCCATTCGATGAACGACTGCGTAGCCGCTTGTTATCGCTTGGCAAAGCCTGGAGATACAGTATTGCTCAGTCCGTGTTGTGCAAGCTTCGATTTGTTTAAGAATATGGAAGATCGCGGCGACCAATTTAAGCATTTGGTTCGCTCTTTATAATAGATCGCTGATAAAAATGAAGAAACTGAACACCTTATTCCACGGAGATAAAGCCATTTGGATTATATTTTTATTTCTCTGCATCATCTCACTCATTGAAGTGTTTAGTGCCGCGAGCTTGTTGTCGTATAAAAGTGGTAGCTATTGGGTCCCTCTCATTCGGCACGGCTTATTTTTGGCAGTCGGTGCCGCGATCGTTGTGTTGATTCATAATATACCTTGTCGCTGGTTTAAGTTAGTTCCGATATTCTTTATACCCTTGTCGGTTGTTCTATTACTGATGCTCTTGTTGGGGCTCGGAGTGAGGGTGAACGAGGGGGCTCGTTGGATGGATATTTTTGGGTTACGCTTTCAGCCTTCCGAAATAGCAAAAGGTTCTCTTGTTGTCGCAACAGCTTTGGTGCTCAGTACGATGCAAACGGAGAAGGGCGCGGACAAAAAAGCTTTTAAGTATATTTGTTGGCTTGCAATACCTCTTTGTGCTCTTATTTTCCCCGAAAATTTATCGACATCAGGATTGCTGTTTGGTGTGATTGTGCTGATGATGTTTATTGGACGCGTCTCGATAAAGCAGCTCAGTAAACTTGCTGGCATCATCATTTTAGGGGTCTCTTTGTGCGTTATTTCGCTCATGTCGATACCTAAAAGTGCCGAACCGGAATTTAGTAAGAAGCCGCTTGTGGGACGTTGTGTAACGTGGAAACATCGTTTGATGGATCACCTAGAAAAGAAAACATACGTACCACCAGAAGATTTCGATTTGGATAAAAATGGACAAGTTGGGCATGCCAACATCGCGATCGCTTCGAGTAACATCTTCGGTAAAATGCCAGGGAATTCGGTCGAACGCGACTTTTTAAGTCAAGCTTTTTCCGACTTCATTTATGCTATTATTATTGAGGAATTAGGGCTAATAGGAGGGGCTGGCGTGGTGTTTCTTTATATTGTCATTCTGTTTCGAGCGGCGCGAATTGCCAATAAATGCCAACGAAATTTCCCTGCATTTTTGGTGATAGGTTTAGCTCTTTTGTTGGTGTCGCAAGCCATGCTGAACATGTTGGTGGCGGTGGGACTTTTCCCCGTAACGGGACAACCTTTGCCACTGATTAGTAGAGGCGGAACGAGTACACTTATCAACTGCGTCTACATTGGTATGATCTTGAGTGTAAGTCGATATATTGATACAGAAGATCCCAACAATCAGGAAACTCAATCCGCAGATGAAAATGTGATAACAGCAGAATTCCAGAAAGATAAAGGGCTTAGCTAAGGGTGTAAAAAAACGTGGGGACGCTTTTTCAGAGATTTCTTATCAATTTCCTTTAAAGTATTATGCTCTTTCGATTTTTATTCTTACTTTTGCTTAATCTATATACGCGCGCATTATGAAAGAAGAATTAAGAGTTATTGTGAGTGGCGGAGGAACAGGTGGACACATCTTTCCTGCGATATCTATAGCCCATGCGATCCAGGCGAAACATCCTGACGCAGAGATATTATTTGTGGGTGCTGAGGGACGCATGGAAATGCAACGGGTGCCCGCAGAGGGATATCGTATCGAGGGGTTGCCGATTTGTGGTTTTAATCGTAAGAATCTATTGAGCAATGTGAAGGTGGCTTATAAAATTATGCAAAGCCGTTATCGTGCTCGTAAAATAATAAGTGATTTTCATCCGATGGTAGCGGTGGGTGTGGGTGGCTATGCCAGTGGACCTACGCTTAATGTGGCAGCTTCTATGGGTATCCCAACCCTGCTTCAAGAGCAAAACTCTTATGCAGGAGTAACAAATAAAATCTTAGCAAAGGGAGCTTCGAAAATCTGTGTGGCTTATGAAGGGATGGAACGTTTCTTTCCAGCCGAGAAACTTATGCTTACGGGGAATCCTGTGCGTCAAACGTTGCTTGCACATCCGTCCTCTCACGAAGATGCGTTGAAAGAGTTTGGACTTGACCCTCAGAAAAAGACCGTGCTCATCATTGGTGGTAGCCTTGGAGCACGCACCATTAACGAAAGTGTGTTGAGCCATTTGGTCTTGATACGCCAAAGCGGAATGCAGTTTATTTGGCAAACGGGTAAGTTCTATAGCAATGAAATAAAGGAAGAACTCACCAAACGAGGTACACCGAACAATCTTATCATTTCCGATTTTATCGCAGATATGGGTAGAGCCTATGCGGCTGCCGATATCGTAATTTCAAGAGCAGGGGCTAGTAGCATCTCCGAATTTTGCTTGCTCGGAAAACCTGTGATACTGGTTCCTTCGCCCAATGTGGCAGAAGATCATCAAACAAAGAATGCACAGGCCTTGGTGCAAAAAAACGCAGCTCTTTGTGTGAAAGATTCAGAAGCAAAGATGATGCTTATCCCGATCGCCATAAATACAGCGGAGCAACCTGAAAAGCTCGATGAAATGAGTCAAAACATAAAGAAATTAGCCCATCCGAATGCTGCCGAAGTGATTGCTGACGAGGTGTACAAACTGGCTGTTTCTTATCGCGACAAAGGAAAAGAATAGAATAAAGAATTTTGGGAATGATAGAAGTACCGTTTTTGTAGAAAAACGGTAAAAAAGATTAGAAGATAAAGCAGAAAAGATGAAAGCAGAAACTATTAAAGCCGTTTATTTTGTGGGTGCAGGAGGCATAGGCATGAGTGCCATTGCACGCTATTTCCTATCCAAAGGAATTTGCGTGGCAGGTTACGATAAAACCCCTACACCGCTTACAGAAAAACTATGTGAGGAAGGCGCACAAATTCATTACGATGAGAACGTAGACCAAATACCCGCTGCGTGCAAGAATCCTGAAACGACTCTTGTTGTTTATACTCCAGCGATACCTGCGGACCACCAAGAGCTTGTTTTCTTTCGCAGTCACGGTTTTGAAATTCAAAAAAGAGCGCAAGTCCTCGGCACCTTAACGCGGGCTTACAAAGGTCTATGCGTGGCGGGAACACATGGTAAAACAACAACTTCCACGATGGCAGCGCATTTACTACATCAAAGTCACGTGGACTGTAACGCTTTTTTAGGCGGGATTTCTAAAAACTACGGAACGAACTATATCCTTGCTCCAGAAAGTGACTACGTGGTGATTGAGGCCGATGAATTTGATCGCTCGTTTCATCACCTTACACCTTATGCCACGGTCATCACGGCTACCGATGCCGATCACTTAGATATTTATGGCACAAAAGAAGCTTACCTAGAGAGCTTTCGCCATTACACCACCCTCATTCGTCCTGATGGCGCGCTCCTCCTACACAAAGGTCTTGAAATGACGGCTGAAGTGCAAAAAGGCGTGCGTGTGTACGAATATAGTCGCACAGAGGGTGATTTTCATGCTGAGAACATACGTATTGGCGGAGGTGAAATCGTATTCGACCTTGTGTCGCCATTCGAACCCATTAAAAACGTAAAGTTGGGCGTACCCGTAAGCATCAATATTGAAAATGGTGTTGCCGCCATGGCACTCGCTCAAATAGCGGGACTTCGTGCAGACGAAATACGTCGAGGAATGGAAACCTTTGAGGGGGTAGACCGTCGTTTTGATTTCAAAATAAAAAACGCACAAACCGTACTCCTTAGTGACTATGCGCACCATCCTGCCGAGATACGCGAAAGTATTCTTTCCATTCGCGAAGTGTTTGATGGACGAAAGGTAGCTGCTATTTTTCAACCTCATTTATATACTCGTACGCGTGATTTCTATCAGGACTTTGCCGATAGCTTGTCGTTACTCGACGAAGTGATCCTTGTGGATATTTATCCCGCTCGAGAACAACCCATAGAAGGTGTAACGAGTCAGTTGATTTACGACAATCTGAAACCTGGCGTAAAGAAATGTCTGTGCAAAAAGGAAGAAGTGCTTCAAGTTGTAGCAAACGGTACCTACGATGTGCTCCTTGTGCTTGGCGCAGGAGATATTGAAAACTATATGCCTCAATTAACCGATCTACTCAATCAAAAAAAATAAGAACTTCAAAAAGTACTCCTAGACGATGTCTCGATGAAAACACTTCTAAAACTCATATTACTCTTGGCGATGATAGTTTATCTCGTAATGGCAATCACCAAGTTCAATAAGCCCGACAGAAAACAGATCTGTCAGGGTGTTGAGTTTATTGTGAGTGATAGCGCAAAAGCCGCCTTTATAACCACCAGCGAATTGGCACGAGTGCTCAAGAAAAATGAGCTCTATCCCGTTGGAAAGCGGTTGGACTTTGTGGACAGTCGCAAAATGGAGAAAATACTCGAAACGAATCCTTTTATCGAATCGGCACAATGCTATAAAACGGCAGGAAATATCGTGAGGGTATCTGTCTCTCAGCGATTACCCGTCCTGCGTATTATGGCAGAAAACGGTGAAAACTATTATATAGACAAGCATGGGTTTAAAATGGAAGGCGTTCCCTATGCTGCCGATTTGGTGGTGGTGACAGGACACGTCACCTTTGCTTACGTAAAGAAGAATCTGGTGCCGCTTGGACGTTTTCTTCAGGACAATTCTTTTTGGGACAGTCAAATCGAACAACTCAATGTGACAGAAAACGGCGAAATAGAGATGGTTCCACGAGTGGGTGATCATTTGGTCTTTTTGGGAAAACCTATCGGACTTAGCCATAAGTTTAGCCATTTAGAAGCGTTCTATAAAAAGGTGATGAGAGAAGTTGGTTGGAACAAGTATTCTTTTCTCAATCTGGAGTTCGACAATCAAATAATTTGCACAAAAAAGATATAACATATAATTATGATAACAGACGACTTTTTCATCGTAGCGATAGAGTTCGGTTCCTCTAAGGTTACTGGCATTGCTGGCAAACGTCAATTAGACGGCAGTCTTTTAGTGCTTGCTATGGCACAAGAAGAATCTCCTTCGTTTATCAACAACGGAATAATATTCAATGTGGATAAAACGTCTCAATGTATAAGAAACATTGTAGATAAATTGCAAAAGACTCTCAAAAAGAAAATTAGTAAGGTGTATGTCGGCATTGGCGGGCAGAGCCTTCGTTCCAAGCGAAATGTTATTCATATTCCGCTCGCTGAAGAAACGGTTGTAACTCAAGAATTGATAGATACCATTCTCGATGCAAATTTGAGTACCGATATCTCCGACTGTTCCATCCTAGATGTTGTGCCACAGGAATATAAGCTTGGTGCACAATACCAAACAGACCCCGTAGGCGTACTTAGCAATGATATAGAGGGACGGTTCTTAAATATCATCGCCCGTAAATCGGTGCACGATGTAATGGCTTCTTGTTTCAAACAAGCAGGTGTCGAAGTTTGTGACTATTACATTTCGCCACTTTCTCTTGCCGATGGTGTGCTAACCGATGCTGAAAAACGTTCGGGTTGTGTATTGGTTGACTTAGGTGCGCATACCACCACCCTCCTTGTTTATAAGGGTCATTTGCGCCATCTCGTGGTGCTCCCAATCGGTAGTGATAACATTAACAAAGATCTTATCTCGATCTACGATATTGAGCGCACAGAAGCAGAAGCTCTAAAACTAAAATACGGTGTCGCTTATCTGGAAGAGTCTGAAAATGAAGAGGATCAAAACATAAAGTTACTGGATGGTCGCGAGATTAGCGTGAAAGAATTGCGCGAAATTATAGAAGCTCGTATGCGAGAAATTATCGAGAACGTGCTCACTCAAATACGCATCTCTGGCATTATGCCATCAACGCTTCTGGCGGGTGTCTTCCTTACGGGTGGAGGGGCGAATATGAAAGAACTCAATAAAGCTTTCGTTCGCGTCACGAAAATCGAAAAATTCAAGATTATTAAGTCCGTTCTTTTCACCGTACACAGTTCGTTGTCCGAAATTTCCTTAAACAACGGGCGTTTCAATACCGTGCAAAGTTTGTTGATGAAAGGAACAGACAACTGTTGTGGAGGCGATATCCACGAAACGCCAGCCTCTCTTTTTGAGGAGGATAATGTGGAGTCACGCATAGAATCCAATGTAGATGGAAGCACTACGGCTACAGATGGACTCACTGAAATACAGCGCCGCCAAAAAGCTGCGGAGGAAGCAAAAAAAATCAAAGCCGCCGAAGACGCGATTCTGGCTGCCGAACAAGCTGAAAAAGAAAAAGAAGCAGAACGAGTTCGGTTGAAAGAAGAAAAAGAAGCTCGTAAAAAAGCAACAAGAGAGCGTCGCAAAGCCAAATTACAAAATAACATGTTTACTAAAATGGCTAAAAAATTTGGAGATACGCTCAAGAATATTGTAGCGGACAACGAAGAAACGGGCCAAGGTAAAAACAACAAAGCAGAATAAACCTTCAAAGGGGATACGAGCATGGAACGAGAGGATGAAACCATAGAAGATTTTGATTTCCCAAAAGAGGAACCAAGTATCATTAAAGTGATCGGCGTGGGCGGAGGCGGCGGAAACGCGGTGAACCATATGTATCGTAAAGGCATACAAAATGTGAGCTTTGCGGTTTGCAATACCGATAATAAGGCGCTCAGCAATTCGCCCGTCCCCTATCGTTTACAACTCGGAAAGGAAGGACTCGGAGCGGGCAACAGACCTGAGCGCGGGTGTGAAGCGGCAGAAGAAAGTATAGAGGAAATTCGCCAAATGCTGAGTGATGGTACGCGTATGGTGTTTATCACGGCAGGAATGGGCGGAGGCACGGGGACGGGTGCTGCTCCTATCATTGCTCGGGAAGCCAAAGCGATGGACATCTTAACCGTTGGCATTGTTACCATTCCTTTTATGTTTGAGGGTAGGATGAAAATAGACCAAGCGCTGGATGGAGTAGACGAAATTTCAAAGCATGTCGATGCTCTTCTTGTCATCAACAATGAGCGTTTGCGCGAAATTTACACCGATCGTACAATGCTTGATGCCTTTGCGCGTGCCGACGATACGTTGAGTATCGCAGCTAGAAGTATTTCCGATATCATCACCGTAAAAGGACGTATTAACCTCGATTTCAACGATGTGCGTTCTGTACTCAAGGACGGTGGCGTAGCGATTATGAGTACGGGTTATGGCGAAGGCGAGAAACGTGTGACCAAGGCCATTCAAGAGGCACTCAATTCTCCATTGCTCAACAATAGCGACATTTTCAAGTCTAAACGAGTATTGCTTCATATCTCCTTCTGTGCTGCGAGTGATGGGGAAACTCTTATGATGGACGAAATGAATGAAGTGCATGAATTTATGAGTCGTTTTGCTTCTGGTGTCGCCACAAAATGGGGATTTGCAATAGACGCTACGCTGGGTAAACGTGTCAAAATAACCGTGCTTACCACAGGGGCTGGCTTGATGTCTTGCTTTCTGGAGCCCAAACAGGAACAGAAAGAAAAAGAGGTTTTGATTTCCGAAGAAGAGAATTTCGAGAAAAAGCAGAAACGACTGGAAGTCTTTTATGGTAAAGGCCTTCAAAAAGTGGTGCCCGTCAAGCGACATCTCCAATTTTATTGCTTTACGGAGGATGATTTAGACAACGAACAAGTGATCTCTTTAGTGAAGGATACACCCACTTATAAGCGGAGTAAGGAGCTATACAATCAAATTAAAAAGGTGACGAACCCGTTCTCCTCTCCTCCCTTTTCTGCCGATACCGATGCGGCAAAGGCGATCTGTTTCTCCTAACAACGGCATAAAAATAGAAAGAATCGTCAACAAAGCTCGCGGCAATGAAACAAGAAACGCTGCCGAACGATCAATAATAAATTTTCCCCAAGCGGAGGAACCGAATAAAAACAACAAAGAAGAATAGAACTTTAAAATAGAATAGGATCATGGAACTAGATAATGAAACCATAGAAGATTTTGATTTCCCAGTAGGAAAACCAAGTATCATTAAAGTGATCGGTGTGGGCGGCGGCGGTGGCAACGCGGTGAACCATATGTATCGTGAAGGCATACACGATGTGAGCTTTGCGGTTTGCAATACCGATAATCAGGCACTCAGCGATTCGCCTGTACCGATTCGTTTACAACTCGGAAAGGAAGGACTCGGTGCGGGGAATAGACCAGCACGGGCTCGTGAAGCAGCCGAAGAAAGTGTAGAGGAAATTCGTAAAATGCTGAGTGATGGTACGCGTATGGTGTTTATCACGGCTGGAATGGGTGGAGGCACAGGAACAGGTGCTGCGCCAGTCATCGCTCGGGAAGCCAAAGCGATGGATATCTTAACCGTTGGTATTGTTACGATTCCTTTTATGTTTGAGGGTAGGGTGAAAATAGACCAAGCGCTGGATGGTGTAGACGAAATTTCAAAGCATGTCGATGCTCTTCTTGTCATCAATAATGAGCGTTTGCGCGAAATCTATACCGATCTTACGATGCTCGATGCCTTTGCTCGTGCAGATGATACGTTGAGTATCGCCGCGAAAAGTATTTCCGAAGTCATCACCGTGAGAGGCCGAATCAATCTCGACTTCAACGATGTACGTACCGTGCTCAAGGATGGGGGCGTCGCGATAATGAGTACGGGCTATGGTGAAGGCGATAAGCGTGTGACCAAGGCCATTCAAGAAGCGCTCAACTCTCCTTTGCTCAACAATAACGACATCTTTAATTCTAAGAAAGTACTGCTCAATATCACGTTCTGTGCTGCGAGTGATGGGGAAACGCTTATGATGGACGAAATGAATGAGGTTCATGAATTTATGAGTCGTTTTGCTACGGGCGTAGAAACAAAATGGGGCTTAGCGGTAGATCCAACGCTGGGTAAACGAGTTAAGATTACCGTGCTCACCACGGGCTTTGGCTTGAAGTCTCAGAGTTTTATGGAGTCGCGGAACGAGCAGGAAGCCAATGAAGCGAGTGCTGCAGAGGAAGAAGACACCGAGAAAAAAGACAGAAGAGCTCAAGAGTTTTATGGAACAGATCGCAACAACATTGCACCCATCAAACGCCGTCTTCAATTTTATTGCTTTGGCGAAGACGATTTAGACAACGAAGAAGTGATTCTATTGGTGGAGGACACACCCACTTATAAGCGTAGCAAAGAGCAATACAATCAAATCAAAAAAGCTACGAATAAGTTTTCTCCAGCCTCCTTGTCTACCGATGCCGATGCACCGAATGTGATTAGTTTTTCATTATAACGTTATAAATACAGAAATAGAATTATGGAATTGTTTGAACAAGTAAGTAAAGATATTATCGCGGCAATGAAAGCGAAAGACAAAGTCCGGTTAGAGGCTTTGCGGAACATCAAGAAACTTTTTCTGGAGGCAAAAACGGCTCCAGGTGCAAATGATGAACTAACGGAGGACGCAAGTCTTAAAATCCTTTCGAAGCTTTCGAAACAAGGTAAAGATTCTGCAACACTCTATACAGCTCAAAATCGTCCAGACCTTGCTGAGGCAGAACTAGCTCAGGTGGCTGTGATTGACGAATACCTGCCCAAGCAACTTACCCCTGAACAACTAGAAGTAGCGGTGAAAGCTATTCTTGTTGAAGTGGGAGCCTCTTCTCCTGCCGACATGGGAAAAGTGATGGGCGTTGCTTCGAAAAAACTTGCGGGAAAGGCAGAAGGTCGTGCCATCTCAGCGCTCGTAAAGCAATTGTTAGCTTAGACGCACCCCGCGAAAGATTCCGACACCCTTTTAGGTGGAAGTGCTTTGATTCTTTTTTTGGATATAAAGCTCTTCCACCTTTTTTATTCCTTTCCTTCAATTCCTTAGAACCGCTTTTGGGTAAATGCTCGTTTGACATTTAGTCCGTTTTCTTATCGTGACGCAACGCCTCTCTATGCCCTTTTGTGGGCGCATTTTCAACGCAAAAAGTCGTCCAAGAACGTATTCATAGACAGTGGAAAGGAATATTGAACTTTTTTTCCTTTAAAATTTTCCTTTTTCAAATTAAATTATTAGATTTGCATTTGCTGGTAGACTCAACAAGAAAGTCTCTTGACGTTTCCAACGAATAGAATAATGGTTTTGGAATGAAAAATAATGTAGTCTTAAGAATGATGTTATTGGGCATCGCATATCTGTCGATGCCCATGGTGTATGCCCAATTAGGTTTGCCGTCTGTTTTTTCAGATGGTATGGTGTTACAACGAAACAGCGAAGCAACCCTTTGGGGGTGGGGCGATGCGAGTGAAAAAGTAGTGATTGTCTCCGATTGGGCACCACAAGATACCACCGAAGTACAAGTAGACAGTAAGGGAACATGGCGGGCGAAACTCAAAACCGCTCAAGCGGGTGGTCCCTATACCATAACTCTCAAAAGTGGCGCAACCACTCTTCAGATTTCCAATGTGCTGTTGGGTGAAGTATGGCTTTGTAGTGGGCAATCAAATATGGAATGGAATGCGAATGCGGGTATTTTGAAAGGTGCAGCAGAAATTGCGGCTGCAGACGATCAAAATCTCCGTATTTTTCAGCTTGCCAAACGAGGTGCAGATACCCCGCAAGATAATTGTAAAGCCCAATGGGAAACCTCTTCGCCCTCTAGTATGCGCAAGAGTAGTGCGATTGCTTATTTCTTTGGTCGATACCTCAGTGACAAATTGCAAGTACCCGTTGGCATCATCGTGGCAGCATGGGGTGGAACGCCTGCCGAAACATGGACTCCCGCCCAAGTGATTGCGGAAGACAGCGTTTTGTCGCGCTGTAAATTAGAAACTACACCGTGGTGGCCCATCGAAGCGGGAAAGCTCTACAATGGAATGATTTACCCTATTGCCTCTTACAACCTTGCGGGCTGCATCTGGTATCAAGGAGAAAGTAATCATCCGAATGCGAGCAGTTATGCGCGCTTGATGCAGAAAATGATAGAAAGCTGGCGCAACGCATTCAAAAAAGACTTCCCGTTCTATCTCGTGCAAATTGCACCCCACACCTATTCTTCATCAGGCAACACGCCAGCTCTTCTTCGGGAACAGCAAGAATTTGTTACACAGCACGTGCCCAATACAGAGATGATTACGATTTCTGATTTAGTGGAAGACGTTCAACAAATTCATCCCAAGGACAAGCGGAGCGTAGGCGAACGTTTGGGCAACCTCGCTTTGTCCAACGTTTATCGCGTACAAGCGGGGCCCTACCGCAGTCCTACCTTTTACCAAGCCAAAAGAGTAAAGAATAAAATCGTTGTTTCTTTCAAAGGACTCAATGGGAAGCTCCTTTGCAACGGCAAAAGCATAACAGGCGTTACCATTTGTGGAAAGGAGGGCGTGTATCTTCCAGCCAAAGCAAACATCCATAAAAACGAGCTCGTCGTATGGGCTCCGAGTATAGAACAACCGCAAGCGGTTCGTTATTGCTTTGACGATGCAACCATTGGCAACCTCTTTTCAGAAGAGCATATTCCTGTCGCTCCTTTTAGAACCTCCAAAGAATAAGTATTTCACGAGGGGAGACCTCTCTATTCAGAATTTTTAAAATGGACAACATAAACTTTTAAATTCATAACCAAATAACAGCAATGAAACAGTACCCTAAAATTGGGATTCGTCCCACAATTGACGGTCGCCAAGGTGGCGTTCGTGAAAGTCTAGAAGACAAAACAATGGCATTGGCGCATGCCGTAGCCGAACTGATTGAGAAAAATTTGAAATACCACGACGGCACACCCGTGCAATGCGTGATAGCCGATAGCACGATCGGACGTGTAGCCGAAAGTGCGGCTTGTGCAGATAAATTTGAGCGCGAAGGCGTTGGTGCAACAATCACCGTAACTTCTTGTTGGTGTTACGGTTCAGAGACCATGGATATGAATCCTTATTGGCCGAAAGCCGTTTGGGGCTTTAACGGAACAGAACGTCCAGGAGCTGTCTATTTAGCTGCTGTATTGGCTGCACACGCTCAAAAAGGGCTTCCTGCATTTGGTATCTATGGACACGATGTACAAGACCTGAGCGACAACTCGATTCCAGAAGATGTGGCTGAAAAGCTTCTACGCTTTGCACGTTCTGCCATGGCGGTAGCGCAAATGCGTGGAAAGAGCTATCTATCCTTTGGTAGCGTGGCAATGGGTATCGCAGGTAGTATTGTGAACCCTGACTTTTTTCAAGAATATTTAGGGATGCGCAATGAAAGCGTCGACGAAACTGAAATTCTTCGTCGTATGGACGAAGGTATTTTCGACCCAGAAGAATTCAAAAAAGCAATGGCTTGGACCGAGAAATATTGCAAAAGCAATGAAGGGAAGGATTTTAATCCCGCTGCAAAAATCAAAGACCGTGCTGCCAAAGATAAAGATTGGGAATTTGTGGTGAAGATGACGATCATTATGCGCGATTTGATGTTCGGCAACCCCAGACTCCTCGAACTTGGTTTCAAGGAAGAGGCTCTCGGACACAATGCCATAGCCGCAGGCTTTCAAGGACAACGCCAATGGACAGACTGGAAACCAAATGGTGACTTTTCTGAAGCGATACTCAATACCTCGTTCGACTGGAACGGACTTCGCGAAGCGTATACTGTAGCAACAGAAAATGATGCTTGCAACGGTGTTGCGATGCTCTTCGGACATTTGCTCACAAATCGTGCTCAGATATTTAGCGATGTACGTACCTATTGGAGTCCTGAAGCCGTGAAACGAGTAACCGGAAAAGAACTAACTGGCGATGGAGCCAATGGAATTATCCACCTTATCAACTCGGGTGCTACCACCCTCGATGGTACAGGCGAAGTAACAGACGCAAACGGGAAACCTGCGATGAAACCTTTCTGGGAAATGACCGAAAAAGATGCAGAAGCTTGTCTCAAAGCGACCACTTGGTACCCCGCTAGTCGCGACTACTTCCGTGGCGGTGGCTACTCTAGTAACTTCCTATCCAAAGGCGGAATGCCCGTGACTATGATGCGCCTTAATTTAGTGAAAGGCTTAGGTCCCGTACTCCAACTCGCTGAAGGTTGGACGGTTGATATAGATCCAGAAATCCACCAATTGCTCAACGAGCGTACCGACAAAACATGGCCTACCACGTGGTTCACACCTCGTCTTTGCGATAAACCCGCGTTCAAGGACGTTTACAGCGTGATGAACAATTGGGGCGCAAACCATGGTGCTATCTCTTACGGTCACATTGGACAAGATTTGATTACACTTGCCTCTATGCTTCGTATCCCTGTCTGTATGCACAATGTAGAAGAGGACCAGATGTTCCGTCCTAGCGCATGGAATGCGTTCGGTATGGACAAAGAGGGATCGGACTACCGAGCTTGCACCACTTATGGACCTACTTATAAATAATAAACCCAAAAGGCTAACACACCCATGCACGAAAGCGTTCCTCTGTTCGCAATTCGTGCATGGGATCTTAGCGTACTAACACATCAAATATAAAATGATTACAGAAGATCAAATAAACTTGTTTTTAAGTCAGGCGCACCGTTATGGCGATGCCAAAATGATGCTTTGCAGCAGTGGCAATCTATCTTGGAGACGAGGCGAAGAAGCCCTTATCTCGGGCACAGGTTCTTGGGTTCCTAACTTACAACGTGAAAAAGTGTCGATATGCAACATTGCTACGGGAACACCTCAAAACGGTGTGAAACCATCTATGGAAAGCACGTTTCACCTCGGTGTGATGCGGGAACGTCCCGATGTAAACGTAGTTCTTCACTTCCAAAGTGAATATGCTACCGCTATCTCTTGTATGAAAAAGAAGCCCACAAACTTCAACGTTACCGCAGAAATACCTTGCCACGTAGGTTCTGAAATTCCGATTGTACCTTACTATCGTCCTGGTTCTCCTGAACTCGCAAAAGCCGTAACCGAGGCGATGAAAGAACACAACTCCATACTTCTTACCAACCATGGACAAGTGGTTTGCGGTAAAGACTTCGATCAAGTATACGAACGCGCCACGTTCTTCGAAATGGCTTGTCGTATCATCGTAGAAAGCGGTGGCGATTACTCAGTTCTTACCCCCGAAGAGATAGAAGATTTAGAAATTTACGTACTCGGAAAGAAAACGAAATAACCAATGGATTTAGCCAAAACCTATTTAGCCGTAGACTTTGGAGGGGGAAGTGGACGCGTGATGGCAGGTACTCTCGAAGCGGGTAAATTGCAACTTGAAGAGATTCACCGTTTTGGTAACCGTCAAGTAAGTCTCGGGAAGCATCTTTATTGGGATTTCCCCGCTCTCTTTCAGGAAATGAAAGAAGGACTACGCAAAGCGGCTACTCGCTTCAAAAACATCACCAGTATCGGCATTGATACGTGGGGGGTAGACTTTGGACTTATCGACAAAGAGGGTAATTTATTAGGCAATACGGTGTGCTATCGCGATAATCGTACAGACGGAATGGTGGAGAAGTTTTTCAACAACCATAACGCCACAGCACATTATGCGCTTACTGGTACACAAGTAATGGCGATCAACACCTTGTTTCAACTTTACAGTATGAAGGAAGCCAAAGATTGTCGCCTGGAAATGGCAGACCGACTACTCTTTATGCCCGATCTTTTTAGTTACTATCTCACAGGAGTCGCCAATAGCGAATATACCATTGCTTCGACCTCCGAACTGCTTGACGCAGCGCAAAAAACGTGGGCTTACGACTTGATAAGCGAACTCGGGTTGCCTAAAAAGATCTTTGCAGATATTGTGATGCCAGGCAATGTACGTGGAAAACTAAAAGCCGAGATCGCAAAAGAACTGGGACTACCCGAAATAGAGGTGATCGCAGTCGGCTCACACGATACCGCGAGTGCCGTGATGGCGGTGCCTTCCACCCATGAACCTGCGGCATGGCTCAGTAGCGGCACTTGGTCGTTGCTCGGAACAACGATCGAACGCCCGATTCTGTCGGACGCAGCCCGAAAAGCGAACTTTACCAACGAAGGTGGCGCGGATGGAAACCTTTGTTTCTTACGCAACATCACAGGACTTTGGATCCTTCAACAACTGATGAAAGAGTGGGAGACCTGCGGTGAAACCGTTGATTACAGTACGTTGCTGCACGAAGCTGAACTCGCTCAAAGCACCTCTCTCCTCTGCGTTGACAACGAAATCTTTCAAAAGCCTAAGAGTATGGTACAAACCATCCAGACGTTTTGTAAAAACCAAGGAGGCCTTGTGCCCGAAACACGAGGTGAACTGACGCGTTGCGTTCTCGAATCGCTCGCGCGAGTCTATCAAGAAGCCCTTACAGAACTCAATCGTCTCTTGCCTGCACCTGTCGAAAAACTATATATCATAGGCGGAGGTTCTCAAAACACACTGCTCAACCAACTGACTGCCAATTGCGCCAACCTTCCAGTTGTGGCAGGTCCCGTAGAAGCTACGGCGATTGGAAATATACTGATACAGGCGAAAGCAAAAGGAGACCTTTGCTCCATCGAAGACCTCAAACAAGTGGTACGTCAAAGCGTCAAAACAAAAACATTTAAGCCCTTATAAAAAGAAATGGAAAATCCTTCAACTGGTTACGCCTCGAAGCGTTACGACCAACCCACAAAACGTTATTGTCAAACACTTGATTTGAAAGAAAACCCCGATTTCATCGCAGAATATCGCCGTTTGCATAGTAAAGAAGGTGCTTGGAAAGAGATTCTTGCAGGGATACGAGAAGTAGGAATCTTGGAAATGGAAATATATATTCTTGGAACTCGCCTCTTTATGATCATCGATACACCTATCGATTTCGATTGGAATGTAGAGATGGATCGTCTCGGTAAGCTACCTCGTCAAGAGGCATGGGAAGCGGTTGTCGCAAAGTTTCAAGTAGCCGACCCGAAAGCAGGCTCTTCAGAAAAGTGGAAACAGATGGAGAGAATGTTTTATCTTTACTAACAATCAAACATTAAATCAGATGTTGAGTCACGATACAACGTTGGCTCTTCATTAACGAAAATCGATTCAGTCAAACCAATGAACAACAAAAAATCAATCTTACACAAGGACGGGGTCAATTACCTTGTGCCTTTCATTATGGTAACGAGCTGCTTTGCGCTATGGGGCTTGCTCAACAATATGACGGACAACTTGGTTCCCGCCTTTGCTAAAATCTTTATGATCGATGCCGTGAATTCATCGCTCGTACAAGTCGCCTTTTATGGTGCTTATGCCGTGTTGGCGATCCCTGCCGCTATTATTATCAAAAAGTATTCTTATCGCACTGGTATACTCGTTGGATTAGGGTTCTACATCGTTGGCGCTTTGGGTTACATACCTTCGGCGTTGTTGCAATGCTACGAACTCTTTCTTTTCAGTATTTTCGTTCTCGCTTGTGGGCTCTCTGTGCTCGAAACTACGTGTAACCCCTTTGTCCTTTCGCTTGGCACACAAGAAACTTCAATCCGCCGTCTCAACTTAGCACAAGCCTTCAATCCGCTTGGTTCGCTTACGGGTATCTTCTTAGCTAAATATGTTATCCTTGCCCATCTGAGCGATGCCGACCTCGCCACAAGGCGCGCCATGGCTCCCGAAACGCTCGAATCGCTTCGTGATACAGAACTCTTTTGGGTTTGTGCACCATACGTAGGATTGGTTGCCATCGCTATTATTATTTGGTGCTTCTTTTTTAGGAGTAGTATCCCCGATACACGGGCGGACGAACCCAAACTAAACTTTTCGGAATCGATCAAAAAGTTAGCTACTCTTCCCCGCTACTATTGGGGCGTGTTGGCTCAATTCTTCTATATTGGGTTACAAATATCCGTATGGACATGGACCATCAAATATGCAATGACGATTTTCTCAAACGAAAACATAAACGAAGCTGCTGCTGCACAGTACTATCTTTATGCCATTATTCTTTTTATTGTTTGTCGTTGGATTTGTACTTTTCTCATTAAATACATCAACTCTGCCATTTTGCTTAGTATGTTTGCTTTTTTGGGAGTGTTCGTCTCTATTTGTACCATTTATTTACCGAGTCATCTGTCTATCTGGTTCCTCATCGCGATTTCGGGATGTATGTCGCTGATGTTCCCGACCATTTATGGTATTGCCTTGTGCAATATGGGTGACGAAATGAAATTGGGAGCTGCGGGTTTGATTATGTCGATTATGGGAGGGGCTATTATTACCCCCATTATGGGATTAACCATAGATGCGGGCACCTTCTCTTCCTTCGTCGGTTGTTACAGCGGAGCTGAAGCGGCGGTTCGCTCTTCCTTCTTTATTCCCGTATTCTGCTTTGTTGTCGTAGCGATTTACGGCCTGTGCAACGTTCGCAATGAACGGTAAATAGAAAAGAACGAGCGGAACGCATAGACGCGTTCTCTCTCTCAGAAATAAGAAAACGAATGATTCTCACGCTTTATGGAGTGAGGATCATTCGTTTTTTTCATAAAGAACGATTGGAGCCCTTCGGGTTTTCCATATATTTGAGGTAGATAGCTAAATATTTGTGTTGAAAGTTGATACAAGTAATCGAAAAAATCAATAACTTTGAAGTATATTCAAATGATAATTGAAATGAAGAGCATACAAATCAATCGACTAAAAGTGGTGCTTGTCGAACAAGGACGAACAGGAAAGTGGTTAGCAATGCAATTAGGCAAGGACCCATCTACCATATCACTGTGGTGCTCTAATAAAATTCAGCCGTCTCTTGAGACGCTTGATAAAATAGCAATTCTATTGGGAATTGACAGACTGGATTTGATTAATAAGAGCAAATAATATGAGCAATTCAAAATTTTTCACCAATCAGATAACAAATACGCCCTTCGATAAATTCAAAGGAATTATCGAAGGGATGTCAGAAAAGCACACACCGCATTCAGACGGTTGGGTGATAATGGGTTCGAGCAATTTATCTGAATCAGGATTAGGACTCACACAACCACCAAAATATGAGCTGAACGTTGCGATGAAAGATTATGATGATGTAGCGCTCTGCAAATCAGAGTTCGATAAACTGTGGAAAGAGGGACAGCCACTCACCTTTGAGGATATTGAGCGATATACTAAACAGACCCATATTGGGCGTGTCAATCGTATAGGTTCGGTGGCTGGAACAATCGTAAATCACTTGTTTTACCCATCAGCAGAGGGCGATGCGCAGATTAAACTCTACAAAAACG
>JAVVVP010000013.1:0-39451 GCA_036652575.1 Bacteroidaceae bacterium | reverse complement strand
AGTTAGCAGAAAGAAGTTCATTGCTTTCTGAATATCCCGATTATGAACAAGAGATTGTGACGCTGACACGATAAAAAGAAAATTTATGCCCCAATATGTTACTTGGGGCATCTTATCTTCGTTTTCAGTCTATTCGTGATTGTTACCAAACTGCACAGGTAAATCACTGAAATACGTACAGTTGCCAAATCGTTACCACTAACTTTTTAAAACTCTGCAAATTGTTTATACCTCAATTGATCAAGTCAAATCAATGATAATTAAAAAAGACAGCGCTCATCCGTCTTTCGATTGATGAGTGCTGTCTTTTTTTGCGTTCTATGGTCTCTAAAAAGAAAGCTTATAGATACAGAAGCCATACAGTTGTTATTCAACGTCTCTCATCGACAAGCTTATGCGTTTGCGTTCTACCTCTAATTCGATCACTTTTACACGCAGCTGCTGCTGTATATGAACCATATCGGAAGGATTTGACACAAAGTTATCTGCCATTTGAGAAATATGCACAAGCCCTTTCTCTTTGATGCCTAGATTAACAAAACAGCCAAAGTTCGTGATGTTCGTAACCACCCCATTGAGCTGCATTCCAACGTGGAGATCCGCGATGGTTTTCACGTCGGTATCAAAAGAAAAGACCTGAATGGTGCCGCGCGGATCACGCCCCGGTTTATCGAGCTCTTGCAAAATATCCTGAAGCGTGGGTAATCCAACCTCTGCCGTCACATAACGCTGAAGATCGATGGTTTGACGCAACGGTTTAGAGGCAATCAGTTCTGATACGGTCGTGTGAGCGTCCTTCGCCATTTGTTCTACAAGCGCATAACGCTCAGGATGAACCGCTGTGTTGTCGAGCGGATTTTTCGCTTCGGGAATGCGTAAGAAACCCGCACATTGTTCATAAGCTTTCGGCCCCATCCGAGCTACCTTGGTCAACTGTTGACGAGCCTTAAAGGCCCCCTTTTCTGCGCGGTAAGCCACAATGTTTTGCGCAAGCTGTGGACCCAATCCCGATATGTACGTAAGCAGATGCGTGGAAGCCGTGTTGAGGTTTACGCCCACCGTGTTCACACAACTCTCCACGGTGTAATCTAGCGATTTTTTAAGAAGAGCAGGATTTACATCGTGTTGATATTGCCCTACACCAATGGCTTTCGGTTCTATCTTTACCAATTCAGCTAAAGGATCCATCAGTCTCCGTCCAATGCTCACCGCTCCACGCACGGTCACATCATAATCGGGAAACTCGTCACGAGCTGTTTTAGAGGCAGAATAAACGCTTGCCCCATCCTCATTCACAATGAATACCGTTATCGCAGCGGGTAAATGTAGAGAAGAAATGAAAAGCTCGGTTTCGCGCCCTGCGGTTCCTCCGCCAATGGCAATGGACTCTATGTGATATTGCTCTATCAGTGTTTGTACTTTTCGAGCCGCAAGAGATGCTTGATGAAGAGGTGGATGAGGGTAGATGGCTTCGTTGTGGAGTAATTTTCCTTGAGCATCTAAACAGACCACTTTACAACCCGTACGAAAACCAGGATCGATGGCGAGTACTCGTTTTTGACCTAAAGGAGAAGCCAGCAACAATTGCTTTAAGTTGGTGGCAAACACACGTATGGCTTCTTCATCGGCTTTAAGTTTACTTTGGGCCGCAAACTCTGTTTCAATGGAAGGCTGAAGCAAGCGTTTTGACGCATCGGCCACCGCGAGACCCACTTGAGTAGCACAAGGTGTAGAACCTTTCACAAAAAGCCGGCTTAATTCATTGTTGCATTGTGCATGATCCTCTTCGGTCAAAAGAATCGAAACTTTAAGAAGTCCCTCCGCTTCGGCTCTACGAATAGCCAGAAGTCGATGAGAAGAACACTGTTTCAGAGGTTCCGATGTATCAAAATAGTTTTGGTACTTTTCAGCCTCCGTTTCTTTTCCTTTTATGACGTGTGAAGAGATTCGCGCAAAACGAGAAAACTGTTTTCGAACAATGTTGCGTGCGGTTTTGTCCTCATTCACGCGTTCGGCTATAATATCGCGAGCACCCTGAAGAGCTTCGTCTACATCGTGCACCTCCTCTTTCACAAAAGCCGCGGCACAAGACCGTAAATTTTTCTCTGTTTGACGCATCAACAAATCGGCAAGCGGTTCTAGTCCGCGCTGTCGAGCTATTTGAGCCCGAGTTCGGCGCTTGGGCTTATAGGGCAAATAAAGATCTTCGAGCAACGTAGCATTCCACGTATTTTCTATTTGTTTCTTTAGCTCTGGTGTGAGCTTGCCTTGTTCTTCTATGGTGGAAAGAATTGTTTCTTTCCGCTTTGCAATGTCTAGGAGTTGTTCGTATCGATCTTTTAGTTCGGCAATCTGTACCTCGTCCAAGCTGCCTGTCACTTCCTTTCGATAACGACTAATAAAGGGTACGGTAGCTCCTTCCTCCAACAACTTTAGAGTGTTTTCTACTTGCTGTGGATGCAGGTTCATCTCGCTTGTTAAAAGCTTTACTAGGATTATATTCATTCGATTGTGATTAGGCGTTGTACCTCGTTATCGTTGTTCACCAAAAGCCTCTTGTTGTTTCTCCACTTCTTTTAACGAGTGAGTAGAAGCAGACTTTGGGGTGGTTGGTGTGGCAAAAGGAAAAGGTTGAGTCACGATAGGTAGATCCGTAGAATTGTAGAGGAGAGGAATTGCTGGAGCTTTTGTTTCGAGTTCAAGCATTGCATCAGCAGGCATATTTTTACCATCCAAAAGCACGGAGGCACGAATTCTTATTTTTCCTGGCGTCGTGGTTGTTTTCACAAGCACGGGAGCTGTTCCCCATTGTACGGCACGAGGATTTGCACCAATACTCGCATCGCCAAGTAGAGTTCCTTCGCCCTCTATCTGAAACTTCACTGTATAATTATTGAGCCGTTTAATATTGCCATGATCATCGGCAACAGCGGCTACAACCGTTACGATGTCGGAACCATCTGCGAAGAGTTCTGTACCTTCGTTATCAGCCCAAAGAAGTAATTTGGAAGGACGACGAGCTGGATATACCTTATGAGAAGCCACGACTTTTCCATTCATCATACCTTCGGCAAGAAGGTATACTTGCGCTTCCTTGCCTTGACGGCAGAGCGCTTTATCGTTCATCACGTTGTAAACACCAGAAAAGGTGATGATAGGGGATGGCATACCGATACGAGTTTTATCTTTCGTGTAATGATATTGTTTCCCGTTCTCAAACACCGTGAGACGCACTTCGTCACAGTTCGAATAGACCGTTACATCGGCTGGCGAGAACGGTGTCATCGCGTGAGCGATATAGATCATCGGTTGACTTGCGGGGCGCTGAGCTTGAAACATATAATAAGAATACTTCGTTTGGCGGAACGCGTCCATCACACCTCCGTAGAAAGGATCGGGATGATAACCTCGCTGATGGTCAAAAGAATGCCAAAGACAACCTCCAATGTGTTGAGGAGAATGGGCAAAGGTGCGATAAAGCGCATCCAAACAAGTGTATTCATAATCGGGTTTAGCATATCCTTTCGCTTGAACGAGCATAGGCACTTCGCCCCACGCACGATTCACGCGACTAGGAGAATTATGAGAGTTCCAATTATCAACATTATCACCAAACTCACGTGTGAAATAAGTGACAGAATCACGCCTTTTCGCTTCCGCCCATTCTTTTTCGCCTGTGATAGGATGTGTAAAGAGGATGGGGAATAGTTCATTACCGCGAGCCGTAGCATCACTAGAAGTATAACAAGAAGAATAAGGATATTCTTCCATCACAATTTTTTTCACCGTTTTAGCGAAGTCTGCTGGATACCACGTTTCGTTGAGTATCGGTTCCCAAAGCCATACGCAAGGATGATTACGATCGCGGCGTACCATACCTCGAATGTCATCGAATACACGTTGCTGAAACACGGGAGCATCGTTCCAATATTGCCAACCAGGAGTGTTGACAATCACAAAAAGTCCAAGTTCATCACAAGCATCCATAAAGGCTGGATCTTGTGGATAATGGGCATTGCGAATGACACGCATACCTGCGAGGCGCAGTTTTTTGGCATCACGCCAATGCATGCTGTTGCTAAGAGCATTGCCCACAATGGCAAAATCCTGATGACGATTGGCACCAATAAGAGGCTCGTTATAATGCTTGCCATTGAGGAAGAAACCCTTTGCACCTTTAAATTCAAAACTACGCACCCCAATACGGCGACGATAACCATCGACCACTTGTCCCTTTGCATTTTTTATCAACACATGAAGCTGATATAAATAAGGAGTGTCGGGAGTCCACAGGTGCGGCGTACGAAGGTGTATGCGATTGGTCGTGGTACTAGCCGTTGCCGCAGAAACCATCAATTTATTTTGAGCTTTTGAAATAAGTTTACCCTCTGAATTATAAAGCTCGTAGCAAACTTTTCCACGAAAAGCAGTTGCTTCATCGTTACGAACATTGACCTTTAAGAGTACGTCTGCCGCTTGTTCACTCACACGGTCGTAAGCCACAAACAAGCCGCCATCCGCGGTGAGGTTGGCTGCATTTTCATCCGTGATGTACAAGGGCGCATGAGCCACCAACCAACAATCACGATAGATACCGCCAAAATAAGAAAAGTCGAGAGTCTCTTGTGGCTTACCTGGAGGATAAGTACCATCGTTGCTATTATCTGCCCACACCGCGATAACATTGTCTTTCCCGAAACGAAGGTACTTGGTAGCGTCTATAATAATAGGGTGATAACCACCAAAACGTTCTTTCACGAGTTGCCCATTGATCCATATTTTGGATTTGCCCATAATCGCCTCAAAATAGAGGGTCAACTTTTTCCCCTTTAGTTTGTTGGCTGGAACAAAATGCTTGCGATACCAAGCTTCTCCCTGATAATTAACACCACCACTTGCTTCGGTAGGCAAGTACTCTAAGCCATCGGGGAGATTGACTTTTTTCCATTTCGTATCATCAAAATCCTCTTTTTCTGCGCCAGTTGCTGCACCTTTGCATAAAAGCCACGCAGGATTCATAGAAAGGACTTCACGTCCAGTGTTAGGCAGCACAAAAAATCCGGCTGTAGAGAACTCGGGCTGATGCACTTCAGAGTGGATCGCCGAAAGGCCACAAAACAAAAATAGGAGTGTTAAAAGATTTGTTTTCATTGTATATCTATTTATATTACATTTAGCGGCGTAAAGTTAAGAACAAAACTTTAATAGACCAAGAATCATACAGGTTTTTCGAGAAAACAGAAAAGGAATCCAAAGAAACCAAAGAAACCAAAGAAGGGTCTTCGGATAAAACGAATCGTAAGGAGAGGCAAATCAACAGAATTACAACTGTTACGCAGACCATAATCCTTGCAAAAGTTCGAGCGCGCTCGATTTTTAGTTTGAGCGCGCTCCTTTTCATCTTCGAGCGCGCTCGAACTTTTGCTTCCCAAAATAGCGATAGAGCTGTAATATACCCCCAAAATACTTAATTATTTAGTGCATCGTTATCTATATCCACTTTTTTTTATACTTTTGTAGTATTCAGTAAATAATAAAACAGACAACCATGAAGATAGTAGATCGATTTTTGAATTATGTAAAGTTTGACACACAATCGAGCGAGGAGAGCGACACGACCCCCAGCACAAAGAAGCAATTGATTTTTGCAAAATATTTGAAAGAAGAATTGGAAGAAATAGGGCTCAAAGACGTGGAACTAGACGACAAGGGTTACTTATACGCCACCCTACCCTCTAACACGGACAAAAAAGCTCCCACCATTGGCTTTATATCCCACTTTGACACTAGCCCCGACTGTTCAGGAACAAATATTATCCCCCGCATCGTGAAAACGTATGACGGATCGGACATCCTACTCGATAAAGAAGCAGGCATCACGCTCTCTCCTCAAAAATTTCCAGAACTCTCCGCACATATTGGCGAAGATCTCATCGTGACCGATGGACACACGTTGCTCGGAGCCGATGACAAAGCAGGAATTGCCGAAATCGTACAAGCCATGACGTACTTACTGGAACATCCAGAAATCAAACACGGGAAAATAAGAATCGCCTTCAATCCCGATGAAGAAATAGGACTCGGCGCGAAGCAATTCGATGTGGACAACTTTGGCTGCGAATGGGCGTATACGATGGACGGTAGCGAAGTTGGCGAGATAGAATACGAAAACTTTAATGCAGCAAATGCAAAAATAAAAATCACAGGAATGAGTGTTCATCCAGGATATGCCAAAGATAAGATGGTGAATGCTGGACGCGTGGCAGCAGAGCTAATCAGCACCATGCCGGCAAGCGAGACACCCGAAACAACAGAAGACTACGAAGGATTCTTTCATCTAACAGGTATGGAGGGTGGCGTGGAAAGCGCTACCGTTTCGTACATTATACGCGACCACGACCGCAAACATTTTGAGGCGCGCAAAAGTCTGTTGCGCGAAATAGCAACCGCATTAAACGACACGTATGGCGAGGGAACCGTGGAATTGACCATTACCGACACCTATTATAATATGCGAGAGCAAATAGAACCCGTGATGCACGTTATCGATATTGCCATTAAAGCGATGGCAGAAGTAGGCATCGCACCAAAGATTAAGCCCATTCGAGGCGGAACAGACGGAGCTCAACTTTCGTTTCGAGGTCTACCCTGCCCAAACTTGTTTGCTGGAGGCATTAACTTTCACGGTCCATACGAATTTGTGCCCATCCCGTCTATGACGAAAGCGATGATGACCATCGTGAAAATCTGCGAACTTACCGCAGACTTTAATGATTAAAATCTTCTCAGCCGCATTTTTCTAAAAAACAATCCACCTTGGAGCACTTACCAAAACTCATCACAGACCTTGCCCTTATCCTGATGGCAGCAGGAGTCGTCACGCTATTATTTAAACGCCTCAAACAACCCTTAGTGCTGGGCTATATCGTGGCAGGTTTTCTTACGGGACCACATATGCCTTACACCCCAAGCATCACCGATGCCAGCAGTTTGGGCGCATGGGCAGATATTGGCGTTATTTTTATTATGTTCACCCTCGGCTTAGAGTTTAGCTTTAAGAAGATTGTGAAAATGGGCGGAGGTCCCATCATTGCAGCTTGTACCATTATCTTTTGTATGATAGGGCTCGGTTCCCTCACGGGGCACTTGTTTGGTTGGTCAAGGATGGATAGCCTTTTTCTAGGCGGAATGCTCGCGATGTCGTCCACAACCATTATCTATAAAGCCTTTGACGATATGGGACTTCGGCAGCAACGATTCTCTAAACTCGTGCTCAGTGTGCTTGTGCTCGAAGACATTCTTGGTATTTTGCTCATGGTGATGCTTAGCACCATGGCTGTAAGCAGAGAATTTGAAGGCAAAGATTTAATGAATAGCCTGCTTCAACTTGGTTTTTGCTTATTGGTGTGGTTTATCGTAGGCGTATTTCTTATTCCCTTATTCTTACGTAAAAATCGCAAATGGATGAACAAGGAAACGTTGCTCATCGTATCGCTCGGACTCTGCTTCGCGATGGTTGTACTCGCCGTAAAGATGGGATACAGTGCTGCGTTTGGTGCGTTTATGATGGGTAGCATTTTGGCAGAAACCGTAGAAGCTGAAAGCATTAACAAACTCGTTAGTCCTGTAAAGGATCTGTTTGGAGCCATCTTCTTTGTATCTGTTGGAATGCTCGTAGACCCCAATGTACTCGTAGCATATTGGTTCCCCATTATCATCATTACAACGACCATTCTGATAGGACAGTGCATCTTTGGTACAGGAGGTTTTTTACTTTCGGGACAACCGCTTCGAGTCGCTATGCAGTGTGGATTCAGCATGACACAGATTGGTGAGTTCGCCTTTATTATAGCTTCACTTGGTGTAGGGCTGGGCGTGACGAGTCATTTCCTCTACCCTATTGTTGTAGCCGTATCGGTTATCACGACCTTTTCAACACCTTATATGATACGCCTGTCTACGCCAGCCTATGCAAAAATAGAGCGTATGCTCCCCGATAAAATGCATCAATTACTAAGCGAATTAAGTCCTGGAGGTCCGACTGGAAAGGACGAAACAGCTTGGCGACGTTTGCTCTTGGCGCTCGGGAAACAAGTGGTTTCGTACTCGGTACTCTCCATTGCCGTTATCGCGCTCTCCTTTAGCTTTCTGCTTCCGTTCGTTCGAGACCACTTCACCCATTGGTATGGAAATGCTTTTTGTGGTGTGTTCACCCTGCTTGCCATATCGCCTTTTCTACGTGCCATCGTGATGCGCAAGAACCACTCCGATGATTTCACCTTTCTCTGGCAAGAAAGCCGAATGAACCGTTTTCCACTCATTTTCACCGTATTGGTGCGCTTTATTATGGCAAACACGTTTGTATTTTACATCATCAACTTCTTGTCGCCATTTTCTACCTTACTCCATTGGTTTGCCTCCATCGGACTGATGGTAATTATCATCTTATCTCGCTTCGTAAAAAATGGAAGTATCAAATTAGAGCACACCTTTTTGCAAAACCTACGCTCTCGTGAGATGCAAGCTGAAGTGATGGGCAAGGTAAAACCACAGTATGCGAACCATCTGCTTTCACGCGATGTACACCTTACTGACCTAGAGTTACCGATGAACACACGTTGGGCGGGCACCACACTGCTTGACCTCGAACTAGGACATCGATATGGCATTATGGTGGCATCCATCCTACGAGGCGGACAAAGAATTAACATACCAGGAGCAAATACACGTATTTATCCAGGCGACAAACTACAAGTGATTGGCGATGATGTTCGCTTAAAAGCTCTTGCAGAACGTATGGATGCAGAAATCATAGAAGAGGAAGTGAACATCGAAGAACGCGAGATTATACTCGAATGCTTAGAAATAAAAGAGACGTCGCCCTTTATTGGTAAAACAGTAAGCCAAAGTGGCGTACGCAATAAGTATCATTGTATGCTCGTAGGCTTTGAAGACAACAACGAGCAACTCGGATCACCTACCCCCAACCGAGTCTTCAACAAAGGTGATCTTGTTTGGCTCGTAGGAGAACGGAAATCGATTAAACGGATTCTTGGAGCAAAAGAAAGTAAAGCATAAAAATGCGCTCCTCGAGACCTCTTCTGGTCAAAGACAACACCAGGAAAAGGGAAACGACTAACAAATCTTGAAAAGTCTGCCAAAATGGCAGACTTCTTACTTTGGCAAGCCATTTGGAGTTCCTTCTATAGAAACTAAAAACACTATATTATGAACTTTGAAAACTTTACCATTAAAGCACAAGAAGCACTGCAAGCAGCCGTAAATAAGGCTAGCGCAGGCGGACAACAAGCTGTAGAAGCAATACATCTGCTATCTGGACTCTTAAGCGTGGGCGAAAACGTTACGAAATTCTTATTCAATAAGATCGACGTGAACGAAGGGCAATTGAAAAGCGTAGTAGAGAGCCAACTCAAATCTTTAGCCAAAGTTTCTGGAGGCGAGCCCTATCTTAGCCGTGAAGCAAATGACATTCTCACCAAAGCCATAGACCTTGCAAAGAAAGATGGCGACGAGTTTGTGGGACTAGAACCCTTACTTCTTGCTCTCTTAACAACACAAACGACAGCTGCCACAATGCTGAAAGATGCGGGTGTAACAGAACGTGAACTACGCTCCGCTATAAAAGAACTGCGAGGAGGCAAAAAAGCAACGTCACAGTCCAGTGAAGAAACGTATCAATCCCTTCAAAAATACGCGCGGAATTTGGTAGAAGCAGCTCGTAATGGCAAATTAGACCCCGTGATTGGAAGAGACGATGAAATTCGCCGTCTGCTCCAAATTCTGAGTCGTCGCACCAAGAACAACCCAATCCTTATAGGAGAGCCTGGCACGGGTAAGACGGCCATCGTTGAGGGCTTAGCAGAACGAATCGTGCGTGGCGATGTGCCCGAAAACTTAAAAGACAAGCTCATCTATTCTCTCGATATGGGAGCTCTTATCGCTGGGGCAAAATACAAAGGAGAATTCGAGGAACGACTCAAGAGCGTCATCAACGAAGTGGTTCATAGCGAGGGGGACATCATTCTCTTTATTGATGAAATCCATACCTTAGTAGGTGCGGGTAAGGGCGAGGGCGCAATGGACGCTGCAAACATCCTTAAACCAGCATTAGCACGCGGAGAACTGCGAAGCATCGGAGCTACAACACTTGACGAATATCAAAAATACTTCGAAAAGGACAAAGCCCTCGAACGAAGATTCCAAACCGTTACGGTGGACGAACCCGATACCGAGAGTAGTATCTCCATCCTTCGAGGTCTGAAAGAGAAATACGAGAACCATCACCGTGTACGCATACAAGACGATGCCATCATAGCTGCCGTAACTCTATCACAACGGTATATCTCCGACCGTTTTCTACCCGATAAAGCCATTGACCTGATGGACGAGGCTGCGGCTAAATTACGGATGGAACGCGATTCGCTACCAGAGGAATTGGACGAAATTACACGACATCTAAAACAATTAGAGATAGAAAGAGAAGCGATAAAACGCGAAAAAGACGAACCGAAACTAGAAATACTCAGCAAAGATATTGCTGAATTGAAAGAGAAAGAACGGAACTATCGTGCAAAATGGCAAGGAGAAAAAGAGCTAGTCAACAAGATTCAACAAAACAAGCAACAGATAGAGCAACTCAAATTTGAAGCAGAGAAAGCGGAACGAGAAGGTGACTACGGACGTGTGGCAGAAATACGTTATGGGAAATTGAAAGCGCTTGAAGACGAAATAGACGAAGTGCAAAAGTCACTACACGAAGCACAAGGTTCGGATGCCATGATAAAAGAAGACGTGACAGCCGACGACATCGCCGATGTAGTCAGTCGCTGGACAGGAATTCCAGTAAGCCGTATGCTGCAAAGTGAGCGAGAAAAGCTACTCTACCTTGAAGAGGAATTACACAAACGTGTGATAGGGCAAGACGAGGCAATAGAAGCGGTTAGCGATGCTGTACGTCGCAGTCGCGCTGGATTACAAGACCCGAAGCGACCTATTGGTTCTTTCATCTTTTTGGGTACAACGGGCGTAGGAAAGACGGAACTTGCCAAAGCCTTAGCGGAGTATCTCTTCAACGAAGAAAGTTTGATGACTAGAATTGATATGAGTGAATATCAGGAAAAGTTCAGTGTATCTCGTCTCGTCGGAGCTCCTCCAGGATATGTAGGCTATGACGAAGGAGGACAACTAACCGAAGCTGTACGCCGCAAACCATACAGTGTCGTTTTATTCGATGAAATAGAGAAAGCTCATCCAGATGTGTTCAATATTTTACTACAAGTGCTTGATGACGGCAGACTGACCGATAACAAAGGACGCACCGTAAACTTTAAGAACACCATCATCATTATGACGAGCAACTTGGGAAGTGCTTATATTCAAAGTCAATTTGCAAGAATAGAACATGGAGAACTAAAAGAGGAAAATGCACTTGAGGAGACAAAGCGCGAAGTGATGCAAATGCTAAAGAAAGCCATCCGCCCCGAGTTCCTCAACCGCATAGACGAAGTGATTATGTTCCAACCTTTGAACAAGAAAGAAATAGAAAAGGTGGTCTGCTTACAACTTGCAGGGATTCGCGGAATGCTAAAAGACAGCGGCGTAACCCTCCATATAACAGAAAATGCCATCGCCTTCTTGTCCGCTGCTGGTTACGATCCTGAGTTTGGCGCACGACCTGTGAAACGGGCGATTCAGCGCTTATTGCTCAACGATTTGAGTAAAGCCTTGCTTGGTGGTACAATTGACAAGACGAAGCCCATTAGGGTAGACACGAATGAAAATAAGCTTCTCTTTACCAATACATAAAGAAAGGCAAAGCGACCCATTCGTTTTTCTAAATAGAAAAATCCCGACAATTGTTTTGAAGTAAAAAGCGCTGAAACAGTTGTCGGGATTTTTATATACAAGTAATAAGACCTTAGCCTACATTCGACTTTTTGTGCTCTAAATCGGATTGGACAACATAAGTACCATCTTCATTTACCACAATGTTATATTCTTCATACAGCATTTGCTTTGCGATGTTCAGCACTTTTTCATTCTTCAAATATTTATCTCCTAAGTAATAATCTGAAGAACTTATGACCTCCAATAGATCACGGTCTATATTCGATTTCTTAATTCGAACAAAGTATCTAAAGTCGTCCTTCAACTTTCGGAAATTATACATATCGGCTAAATCCTTGCGGACAAGGAATATGGTATTCCAATAAGCATCCGTCGTCAGTTTACCTCCATATAATTCCACCGTCTTTCCAAAGACCGTCGACAAAATATAAATGGCAATTTCAAGCGAAAAATGACAATGCTCATTCTTCAATTCAGTCTGTAATGCTTCAGAAGAAGGAAAAAGAACTCCGTTTTGAAGCAAATTATGACAATAACTCCAATCATCTAGATATTGAAAGCTCTTCGATTTTTCGCCAAACACAGAAAAGAATGAGTTTTGAAGAAGTTCCATTTTTTCTTTATTCAGAGAACGTCTCTTTGCTTCTGCCTTACTCAAAGATTCCTTAGATGTTTCAGAAAAAACAGATAATTTCTGTAGCATCTTTTGCATATTACGATCGTGAGAATTAAACAAACGTTGCTCTAGTATCCAGAACATCGGTAAATGTCCATACGTCTTTTTATAAGACAAAAGATGATACGTGGAACGAATATCCCCATACTTCAGAATTGTATTCTCTTCGAAAACAGCATCATCATCCTTTTCTGCTATTTCTATAATACAAGTCTCCAAAAGTTCTTTGAAAGCTTCAAGCGATTTTACCGTTTTTTTGCCAACGTAAGCCAACGATATAAACGAGTAGTTTACTTTATTTATAACCTCGTCATAAAACGTTTTGGCCGTAAAATTTTGAAGAGCATTGTACGAACGTACATCCAACTGCTTCAATTCTCTTGCATAATAACATTCGTAGAGTTCGTAGCGATATTTATTGAAGGTCTTAAAAAGATCACAACAATCTATCTTTTTTTCCGTTGGCTCTACAATTTCCTCTTCTGGTATCTCTAAAGTTAGATTTCCCGAAAAATAATCTTCACACAACTTGATAAGCTGCTTATCGGTAGCAAGACCTGCATTTTTACAGTTGAGGAAAGTTTTATGCTGTTGATAATAATCAATTATATCAGCGAATGTTTCAAGTTTACTATTACCACAAGCATTATAGGAACGAACCGATATTAGTTTTTGCTCTAAGAGTAGTTTCCTTGAAACGTTCTGGCTCTTTATCTTTTGCATCATATTTTTACGAATTCTCTTCGCCTTATTTTTTTATCTTTTATTTATAGTGTGTATCGCTGTCTTCCTTTCGTAATAGTAAGGTTCTATTCTACTACCTCTGTAACGGTTGACTTAGAGTTCTCGTCCTCCGAGAAATTCGTCATCTTGTTTTCAACAAGTATATTATACCAAACCAATAATTTCTTTATATCTGTAAGATAGACACGGTCGCGGTCGTAAGTAGGCAATACGTCGGCCATATAAGCTGCTAGCTCTTCTTTTTTTGCTGTTTTCGGATCAACAGAAGTCTTGGCTCCATTTTCCTTCTTTTGTATATTCACAAACACCTTCATAAGAGGCATATCTTCATCGTCTGTATAGATTGCAATATCATTCAAAGAAGTAACACGATCGCGACCACCTGCTGGAAAACGCTTCTTTTCGCTATTGATAGATTCTACTATTAGCATACCTTTTCCTTGAGATATAAGGCTATAAAGTCCTGGCTTTCCAGAGATTGATAAGATTGTTTGTATCATTGTCTATTTCTAATTTATATTGTTTGCGCAAAAATAAGGTTTCATATTGAAACGGAGGGTATGAAAAACCATAAAAAAAATTAAATCACGAACAAGTTGTCCAATTGTTGACATAAGGAGTGCTCTTCATCATTAAAAAGGAGGTAATCAGCACGTTTCCTATTTTCAGTTTCGCTATTTTGAAGGGACATCCAATCTTCCACTTTTTGCCGCGTGGTATGGTCCCGCTTCATCACTCTTTCGATTCTCATTTCAAGAGGAGATAGAACAAGGATTGTACGATCTACATCGGCATTTAAGTTGGATTCAAAAAGCAACGCACATTCTATTACCACGATTTCATTTTTTTGCTCCTTTATCCACCTTGCTAAACGTTGTCGAACACGCGGATGAACGATTTGGTTCACCTTATCGGCATGCCACTTATCGCTACATATATAGGCCGCGATAACGTTCTTTGCCAACGCTCCTTGTGGCGTTATCACCTTGACACCGATCAACGTCTCGAGTTCTTGATGAATTTCTGCATTTACGAGCATCTCAGAACGCGCTTCTTCATCGCAATTGAACACGGGTATGCCCCGATCTTGAAGTAGTTTGCAAACATAGCTTTTGCCACTTCCTATACCACCGGTTATACCATATTTACGCATCGGGAACAATCTCTTCTATTAAATATTCCACTTCTTGCGGATGAATACGCACATGGCTCGCTCCTGTCGGAACCGACTTTAGGGACACACGACACTTGTTGCTCTTGTTCTTAAGCAATTCTTCGTAGTTGACCACGATCACAAAATTATCTGCGTTTATACGACGATACATACTCATACCCACTTGAAATGTAATGGTAACTTTCGAGGGAAAAGTGCGTAGCATCTTTGTAGCAGGAAAGTTGACCCACTTGATAGGCACTTGCACCTTCTTTTCCGTTATTTGATCTACAAAAAGTGAAACCTTAACATCCGAAGGGTCAAATTTAGCTCCTCGAATTTTCACAAAGTTTGTTTTCAAACTCATCGTATCGTTCAGATTACTGATATAGATCGGTTGCGTATACGCCGCTGTAATCGTATCGAACATGGGCGTCGAAGCATAGACCGTGACCGAGTCGGGTTTCAGAACCACAGAAGATAAGGTGTAAAATCTCTCGGCTTGAATAGACCCTTGTATCCGCACGGGCACTCGCTTACAAAGTCCATAATTATAATAATATTCTAACGTATCGGGGCGCATCGTTACCAAACGAGTGGTAGAAGCGAGTTGCAACAAGATGTGCTTCGATAAATCAGTACTCAGCATACGCACGTGCCACGACTGGTTGCGATAAGTTTCAAAATCGACCGTTATCGTTGAGAACTTTTTCCCATAGCGATAGTTCAGCAAAGCGGAACCTTTATCTTTTAAATACACGCGTAGTTCGCGAGGTAATTCCGTTGTAATGACCACATTCTCGGGCACATTGATAAGCCTCAGCGGTATTGTAAACTCTTCTTCATATTCCTCATCAAGCGACTGGAATAACCAGAATGCCGAAGATAAGACTAAGAAAAACAGAAAAATCAGAAATTGTCTATTCAGTATTCTGAACAGACAACTTCTAATGATGAGATACGTTCGCTTCACGAAGCGCACAGCTATTCTTATTTAGCGTTTTGCTGCACAGCAGACGAACTTGCAAAGATAGAGGTTCTGTCGAACTTAATCTTTACGCCTGATGCAACTTCTACCATTATTGTATTATCCGTTTCGTCTATAGCACGAATCGTACCATGTATTCCTCCTGCGGTCACAATTTCTTGTCCTACGGCAAGACTATTGCGAAATTTCTGAATTTCTTTTTGCTTCTTGTTTTGTGGACGAATCATAAAGAAATACATAATGGCAAACACGGCCACGATCATTATCCAAAAAGAGTAATTTCCTGGTCCTTGAGCCCCTGAGGCTGCTTGTAACATAATTGTAAACATAGTCCTTATTTTTAGTTGTTATTACTTTAATATTTTACTGTCTTCTTTTAGTTGTTTCACGATATTATCGAGCATTCCATTGATGTAGGAGGGGCTCTTCGGCGTACTGTAAACCTTTGCGATGTCTAGGTATTCATTAAAACTCACATTAAGAGGTATGCCTGGGAAGTTGATAATTTCAGCCAATGCCGTCTGCATAATAACAACGTCCATCATCGCCAAGCGCTTAAACTCCCAATTTTTTGTATGCGTACGAATAAAATCACGATAAACATTACCATTCGAAAGGGTTTGGCGAAACAAAAGAATGGCAAATTCATTGTCATCTTCCGAATCGAATGCAGGAAGCAATGGTTGATCTTCTCCGTTTTTCTCATCAAAACGTTTTATCGTTTTAAGTACAAAGGAGTCTATAATATCCTTGTCATCATTCCAATACAAACTTTGCTCCTCTAGGATTTGGTCTAATTCATCGTTATTGCAAATAAACTCCTTATAAGCTTTGCGCCAAAACTCGCGGTCGGCCGCATAAGAATCATCATCCGAAACCATATACTTACCATAAGTAGCACTGGCTATTAAATTCTTAAAGAGCGACTTGACAAAAGCTTCCTCACCAATCCACGTTTTTTTCTGCTTCTCGCAAAATTCTAGCAACGTTTTGTTCATTGCCAATTGCGCTGCAAAACGATTTTCAGAAAAACGAGAACTCGATTCTTCATCCATTCCCATACGTTGCTGTCTATTGCGTTGTATCTCTAAACGACGTTTCCCTGAATTCGTCAATTCAACAATAAGGAGCAACATATACTGATACAAGTCATACGCCTTTGACATACTAAATGAAAGTTCCTTTTCAGCAGCTTCGATACTCTTATCTTCATTCTGGTAATAGGCATAGACCAATTGCACTACTTTCAATCTAATCAACTCTCGATTTATCATATAATACGTATTAACTTTGTGTATTTGGATGCAAAAGTAAGTATTTTCTGCCATTTTAATCATTTTTCTCTCTCATTTTTTGGAACATTTAGAATATTCTGACAATTTTGGAGATGAATTACCAAATAGTTATCACCATGGAGGAAAAAAACGAAGGAAAAAGAGAGAAAGCAACCGATAGCGAAATTCTATTTTCGAAAGCTGTCAAAGCTGGAAAACGTATTTACTATCTTGACGTAAAAAAAGATAGAAATGAGGAATTGTACCTTTCCATCACAGAAAGTAAGAAAGTTGTAAACGCAGACAACACGGCTGTAAACTTCGAAAAGCACAAAGTCTTTTTATACAAAGAAGATTTTGAGAAGTTTCGAGAAGCCCTAAATCAAGCGCTCGATTTCGCAATCCTTAACAACCCCAATACACCCCAAACCGATGAAAACACCATTCAAAAGCTTGAAAAACTAGATTTTGATATAGAATTTTAAAATCTCGCTTTGCCATCTCATCTATTTTGCGTACTTTTGCCGCGCTTTTAGCCTTGCAAAGGATGCTTTGGCATTCTACGTGTGATGGCGAATTAAGCAAACAAACTTAATTTAGAGTAACACATTAATTCATTATGAAAGAGATTTCAATTAAAGGAACAAAGAGAAGCGACCTTGGAAAAAAAGCTTCTAAAGAGATTCGTAAGGCTAAAGCGGTGCCTTGCGTAGTTTATGGTGTTGAAAAAGGCGAGAACGGTCTCCCTGTTGCTACCCATTTCACGATTACGAATGACGTTCTTCGTACCATCGTTTACACCCCTAATATTTATGTTGCCAATCTTGATATAGATGGTACCGTATGCAAAGCAATTCTAAAAGACATTCAATTTCACCCTGTATCCGACGAAGTGCTTCACGTAGATTTCTACGCTATCACGCCAGAGAAACCAATTGTTATGGCAGTTCCTGTTGCTACAAAAGGTCTTGCTGAAGGTGTACGTGCCGGTGGTAAATTGGCTACATTGGTTCGCCGCTTAAAAGTGAAAGCTACTTACGACAAAATTCCAGACAACCTGATTATTGATGTGACCAATCTAGGACTGGGTAAGAATATCAAAGTAAACGAACTAAGCTTCGAAGGTCTTGAAATAATGACCGCTAAAGAAGTTGTAGTAGTGTCTGTTAAGATTACACGTGCCGCTCAAGGTGCCGCTGCTGCTGCCGCTACAACGGCTGCTAAATAATTTTAAGTGATAGCTAACCACACATGAACTACCTGATTGTAGGGCTGGGAAACATCGGAAACGAATACGAAGGTACCCGCCACAACATAGGATTTAGAGTATTGGACGCCCTCGCAAAGGCGTCCAATCTCTTTTTTGAAGACAAACGATACGGAGCCATTGCTACACTTGGCGTGAAAGGACAGCAACTAATCCTGCTCAAGCCGTCCACCTATATGAACCTAAGTGGTAATGCCGTGCGCTATTGGATGAACGAAAAGAAAATACCCTTGGAGCGTGTGCTCATTGTTGTAGACGATTTAGCTCTTCCTTTTGGCACGCTACGTATGAAGCCTTCGGGAAGCGATGCTGGGCACAATGGATTAAAACACATCGCCGCAACCCTTGGTACCCCCACGTATGCACGCCTACGCTTCGGCATCGGAAATGAATTCCCAAAAGGAAGTCAGATCGACTTTGTGCTCGGACAATTCACCGAGGAGGATCTCAAAACGATAGACGAGCGCATTTCTCTCGCTTGCGAGATGATTAAAAACTTTTGCCTTGCAGGCATTCAATTTACCATGAATCAATTCAACAAACGATGAGCGAAGAAGCAAGGATAGACAAATGGCTATGGGCTGCACGCATTTTCAAAACTCGAACACTTGCTGCCGAGGCTTGTAAAAATGGGCGCATCACCATCAAAGGGATGCAAATGAAACCTTCACGTACCGTGAAACCAGGCGACGTGATCAGTGTGCGCAAGCCACCCATCACCTACTCGTTTCTGATCAAGCAAACCATCGAAAAGCGCGTGGGCGCAAAATTACTGCCCGATGTGCTCGAAAACGTTACCACACCAGAGCAATACAAAATTCTAGAAATGAGTAAAGTGAGTGGTTTTGTTGATCGGGCGCGGGGCACGGGTCGTCCTACGAAAAAAGACCGAAGAGCCATCGAGGACTTTACCGAACCGCCCTCCATGGAGGACGGAACCTTTGAGTTCGACTTAAGCGACTAAGCACCACCTTTACGTGATCATAAATTCGAGCGTGCTCGAATTTCAAAAGGAGCGCGCTCGAATTTTACATCGAGCGCGCTCCTTTTTCTACGTTCTAAAAGCATTCTCTTCCGTTGCTACTTCACCATAATTTCATCCGTAAAGAGAAAGCCTCCAAAAGCACCTGCGCGAGCTTGATATCGAATGTATCGAGCCGTCGAACGGCCCTTCCATCCACGTGTTTCAAAAGCTACGCCATCCTCCTTTATCACAGGGTAGGACCGACGGCTCAGCTCCATAAAATGTACGTTATCAAGCGATACAGACACGATTACTTCGGCAGGGAAAAAAACCTCTGGACCACAAACTTGCATAAAGTTAGCTTCTACAGCATGAAGTTTTGTGGGTGCTCCCATATCGATGGTTACGTCTAATCGATTTTTGGAAATAAAGCCTTGCCACCTTTTATCATTGTAACTCCATCCACCTCGTCGTCCGTCCACTAAGCTACTGTCCCCACCCGCTTTATACGTAAGGTTGTAAGGCGCATTGTACACCACCTTTTTACCCAAAGCTTTATGACGAAGAAACTGACCCTCTTCTTTGCGATTGCCATATTCCTTCCGAAAATCAAACACGTGATATCCCTTTGTTTGCAATACGGATAGAGCATCGATCGTAGCAGCCCGAAAACGTTTCCAATTTTTACGTTTTAAATTCGTCCATCCCACTTCCGCAATCGCTAACGCACGGGGATAAAGCATCTGTTCTACGCGTTCTGGAGTCGGCACATATTCCGTCCACAAATTTCCTTGAACACCATAAATGAGCGGTGCCTCCATCGGTGTAAGTTGCGAAGGAACGGGATTGTAGGCATAAACTTTGCGCAAAGGCAAATAGCCGCCAATCGCCTCTGGTTGCAACGCTGGAGCATCTTGGTACGCATCCAAATAACAAAATTCGCCTGGCGACATAATCGCCCGATGCCCAGCCTTCACGGCTGCCACGCCTCCTTCTTCACCTCGCCACGACATCACCGTAGCACCCGGCGCAAGCCCTCCGTCCATAATCTCGTCCCAACCGAGCAATTTTCGTCCATGGGCGTTCAGAAAGCGTTCTACTCGGTGTATCATATAGCTTTGCAATTCGTCCACTTGGTGCAAACCCTCTGTTTTCATTCGAGCTTGACAAAGTTTACAGTTGTGCCACGAGGCTTTACCAGCCTCATCACCTCCCACATGTATGTATTCCGATGGAAAAAGATCCATTACTTCCTTTAGTACTTCCTCTATAAAACGAAACGTTTGCTCGTTTCCAACGCAAAAGTCAGCCTGTTTATACAGTTCGTGTGTACACGACAATTCGGGATAAGCCGTTAGAACTTCTTCCGAATGGGCAGGCATCTCAATCTCGGGCACAATCACGATGTTCCGCTTCTGTGCATACGCCACCATCTCCCGAATATCTTGCTGCGAGTAATAGCCACCAAAAGCACTATCGCTACCCTCTTCTGCATAGTGTCGTGCACTGTTCCACCAAGGTTTCCATTCTTTACTTGTACGCCAAGCACCGAGTTGGGTGAGACGTGGATATTTCTGAATCTCAATTCGCCAACCCGCGGCATCCGTAAGGTGTAAATGCAATCGATTCAATTTAAACTGCGCCATTGCATCCAACTGCTTCATCACGAATTTTTTATCTACAAAATGACGGGAAACATCGAGCATCAGCCCCCGATAAGCAAATCGCGGATAATCCGTCACTTCCACCGCTTTCAGATACGATCTGTCACCTTTCATTTGTACCAAGGTTTGTACGCCATACAACAAGCCCGCCACGGTTGTAGCCTCTACCTCTATTCGTTTTGACGAAACAGAAAGTTGGTAACCTTCCGCCGAAGAAATCCCCGTTAAACGATCCACTAACATCAAACAAATTGCATTTTCAAGGGGTTTCTGTTTCGTTTGTTGTAAACCTTCGGCAAAACTCATGATACGTTCTGCCAACATCGGTTGAGCCTCAGCAGGCGTTTCCATATATAATAAGGTGTGATGATTGGGCACAAAACGCCCTTTCTGAACCACCATGGTTTGTGGTTCTGGAATTACGGACATAGGAGTGCGCGTACAGCTGCAACAAAGAGCTACCCCCACCACACTTCCTAGTAATTTAAAATTGAGCATCCTTTTCATTTGTTTTAAAGCCTCAAATATACAAGAAAAAAACGTAGTACACAAATCTAAAGGATACGAAATCCTCTGCAATCGCTTCAAAAGAGGTTCAAAAAATCCCTCACAAGCTTGAAGGCTTGCAAGGGACAAATAGATTAAAAAGCGAACCGCTATATTATAAATCGAAACGGATCGTAGCGCCTGCCATCAGCCAGAATCCTGGTTGTTCAATATTACCAAGGTCATAGTAACGATGGTTCGTCAAGTTATGGAACGATAAATAGAGATTGTATTGCTTATCGGTCCACTGAAGTTTGGCATCCAGAAGAGCATAAGGCGAATAATCCACGAGTACGCCCGTGTTTTTGACGCCCTCGTACTGAAGGTATTGCCCCATACGCTGCTGCCAACGAACCGCCCACGAAGCAGACAATTTTCCAACCACACGATGGTCTATGCTTGCCACAAACTTATGACGAAGATATTCTAGCGCATAGTTGGATTTATAGATTTCTATATCATCGTGTCGTTTCTGATAAAGATAGGTGTAACCCGCCTTTATGTGTCCAACGAGAGCAGACGCTCCTAGAAGCGCACGCACGTTTAAATCCCCTTGAAGTTCGAGACCATAGTTATCGAGTTTGAACCCTGTAGAATGGTATAAATCACTTGAGTGATACATCACCCAGTCTATCATATTCGAACCATGCTGATAAAAAGCAACAGCCGAAACCTTTAAACAAGGTGTTTCGGCACGGACTCCAAGACGAAAGGCAGACGTTTCCTCAGGTTTTAAACCGACATTTCCCTCCTGCGTAGGACTTTTGTAATAAAGATCGGTAAAGGTCGGCATACGCAAGGCCTTATTCCACGAAGCAAAAAGCGTCCAATCAACAGAGGGACGATAGCTAATATCCACACCTGGATAAAAACGATAACGTTCATCGAGTGCCGTATTGCGATTCATCATAACACCTGCAGAAAGGGTCCATTTATCAAGCAGCACATTGTGCTCCAAGTAATAACTCGTATTGGTGCGATTGTCACGCTTTGTGTAATATCGACCTTTTTCACCTTCGATTTCCACTTGCTGACCCTCACTAATTGGCTTTCCTAAATTGGTACTGAGAATGCCTTCACCTCGTATTTCTGCACCGAAAGAGGTACGTCCAAGCGCCCACATGGAATAACCATTTAAGCCAACGGTATAGACATCGGTGCGATGAAAATTCTCTCCTTTATTGGCATCACGTATCAACTGAAAATGATCATTGGAGCGAATCCACGAAACCATTGGCGTAAAACGAACGGCTCCAACTTTTGTAGTGGCCTTAACGGATGCCATGTAACGACTATTCGCTTCCCATTGATTGGGATAAGCAGGACTATAAAACGTGTTTGCGCCATAATCTTGTGACGAAGCCCCCGCTTGCCAATCCACTTTTACCTCTGGCGAAGCATATACGCCCTGATAAAAGCCACGCCATTTAGAGAAGTCACTGTTCTTCATTCCGCCATCACTACGCTGGTATTCACCACTAAAGTGATGGACCACGTCTTGGGTCGCGAGGTTCAAGAAAGCACCTGCACCCACACTGCCATAGCTTCCACCTTCAGCATGTGCCCCTACTTCGTTTTTGCGCTTAGCCGAAGTGACCAGGTTGATCGCACCACTAAAAGCCTGCGCACCAAACACACGAGCTGCGGCACCTTCGAGTATCTCGATGCGCTCTATGTCTTGAATGGAAACTGGGAAATCGGCAGCGAGGTGTCCTGTTTGAGGATTGTTTATACTCACACCATTAAGAAGAAGGGTGATTTGGTCAAACGTTCCGCCGCCAATACTAATGTCCGTTTGTACTCCAAAGCCCCCGCGTTGTCGGACATCAACGCCTACGGCTAATTTTAAAAGATCGTTTACGCTTTGAACGGCGGCTCGCGCAATTTCATCGCGAGTTATCGTCGTTACCAATCGAGCTGCCTGATTCGCAGCCAAAGGTGCTCGTGAACCCGTTACTTCCGCCTCTGTGAATTGATACTCCTCGATGGCTGCTGCATTACGACGAACGTGTGACGTTTGTGCCGAAACGCAATCTACATTGGCATAAGCAAGCGTGGCTATACCTAGTACACCGATTTGTACTTCCTTCTTCAGAGAACAAAACGCCGCATAATTTTTGCGGTTGAATTGTTTGAAGATAACAGACTTGCGAGAGCAAGTTTTGTTGTGTAACATAACTGAATTATTAAATTAAAGAGCAGAAATAGACTGCTCCTAGCGTGCAAAGGTAGTATTTTTTGATTAACTTTGCATCTTCAATTTACATATTTCACAATGCTTATCCTTCGAATACTAAAGGAATGGACACTTCTTATCGCCATGCTTGCAGGTGCCCTCGCCTACGTTCTATTATCGCAAATTCCAATACTTTCACCGCTCAAGCCCTACGCACTTTCTACCGTTAAAGTGCTCACACCGGTACTCATCTTTACGATGTTATTTCTTACGTTTTGCAAAATAAATCCCAAAGACCTTCGTCCGCGCCTTTGGCATTTCTGGTTGTTACTGTTGCAAAGTGTGGGCTGCATAAGCGTTACCGTTTATATCGTGTGGAACCCTCTAAGTATAGAACACAAAATAATTTGGGAAGGCGTTTTAGCGTGCTTGCTATGCCCTACGGCAACAGCGGCCGCCGTAGTGACGGGAAAAATGGGAGGAGACACCGCATCGCTCACAAGTTACACGCTAGCATCAAATGTCTTATCTGCCCTACTGATCACCACCCTCTGTCCGTTCGTAGAACCAACTATCGGAACTGATTTTATGGGCGCGTTACTCAAAATCCTCACACAGGTTACGCAATTGCTCATTGCTCCCTTTCTTGCCGCTTGGGCGATACGAGTTTTCCTACCGAAGCTTCATCGTAGCATTCTTCAATTCAAGGATTTAGCCTTTTATTTATGGGGCATCTCCCTTGCCATGGTGATGGCACAAACGCTGCGTATCATCGTTATGGATTTCAAAAATCCGCTGCTGGAAGTATCCATGGCACTGGCAACCCTTGTGTTATGCGGTCTCCTCTTTTTCTTAGGTAAAGCCATCGGGCATCGTTATGGGCAACGCATTAGCGGTGGACAAGCATTTGGACAGAAAAACACGATCTTTGCCATTTGGCTTGCCTTGACGTATCTAAACCCGATTGCAGCCGTAGGTCCAGGTTCGTATGTCGTGTGGCAAAACTCTGTAAACTCTTGGCAGTTATGGAAAAAGAGAAAACAGCAGATAAAAAGCTGAATACAAGAAATAGGAGCAGTGCCTTTGGGTATCGTTGAGAGAAAAAAGAAGGAAAGAAAATAAATCAAAATAGCAGATGAAAACAGAAAAGAGAAAAGCAGCAGAAGGACTTTTGTATGATGCAAACGAGGATGCCGAGTTACTTGCCGAACGAGCAGTTTGTGCCGACTTGCTCTATGAATTGCATCAATTACGCCCGTCCGACACAGAAAAGCGAGAAGCCATCTTTCAACAGCTATTTGGAAAAACGAAACAGCCGTTTACAATCCTACCTCCGTTCTTTTGCGATTACGGTTATCATATCGAAATAGGGAAGCATTTCTTTGCAAATACAAATTGCGTCATTTTAGATGAAGCAAAAGTTACCTTTGGGGATTTTGTTTTTATTGCTCCTCACTGCGGATTTTACACCGCAGGGCATCCGTTAGATGTGGAGCAACGCGACAAAGGACTTGAAATAGCCCTCCCGATTACCGTCGGTAACCATGTTTGGATTGGAGGACATGTTTGTGTGCTTCCAGGCGTAAATATCGGTGATAACACCGTCATTGGCGCGGGTAGTGTGGTGACAAAAAACATACCTGCCAATGTATTAGCAGCAGGAAATCCTTGTAAAGTTATTCGCGAAATAACAGAGGACGACAAATATAAATACCCCCAATAAGAACCTTCAAATGGCAACCTTTCCGAAGAAAGCCTGACAAGAAACAAAGGAGCTACTTTCATCTCGCAATTCGTCCGAAATAAAAGTTCAAATTGAGTTTGTTTGGAATCGAGGATTTTATCAGCCCTGTAAAGGGGTTCATTTCCGTTACGCTTAGGCGTACCAGAAAAGTGGAGAAAAACAAAAAGCTTTCTCCACTTCACTTTTTCCCCCTTTTTAGATACAAGTAATTATAAAATTGCATACATTTGTAGGCACACAATAGAACGATCTACTTACCTAAAAAAGAAGGATTATGAAAAAAGAAATTTTAATGGCTGCATTTGTATCCTTTCTTATGCTGCCCATTGGAGCACAAGTAAAGAAAGCAACAACGGCAAAGAAAGCACCAACAACACAAGTAAAGAAAGCCGTAAAAAGCACGTACAAGAAAAAAGTGCCGATGAAGGGGGTCCTAGAATTTACAGGTATCGTAAACGGAGAACGCACCACAATGCACTCACTCGCCGTGGAATCATTCGATAAGAAACAGATCCTGACCTTCGCCATCAACGATCAAACCAATCGCAAATATTCGAACGGAATGCTCGATGGAAATATTTGCGTGGTTCACTACAAGAAAGCAAAAGAAGGGTACCTCATCGCCCTCGCCTTCAGCACGCTTAAAGGATATACAGATGCGGTAGGATGTTGGACGATGCCCGATCCTCTTGATTCCCAAAAAAGAATGGGCATAGAGGTACAAGTGCGTGGTCAAGCGAAGTCTATCAATATGGCGACTCTCCCTTATAGCTCTTGGACTTTGGGCGACAAAGAAAACTTAATTATACTCTATGGAAAAAGCATCGGTAACGGAACAACATTGAATGTGGAATCGAAAGGGGTAATCTCTAAGAAAAACGGGAAACTGATAATGACCTTAAACGATGGCGTGGTCTATACAAAAGAATAACCTTACAACACACAACGTTAACAACCAAAGGACAAAAACGGATGAACCCACACGAAATTATAACGAAATACTACCCCGAAAGCAACGCTGAATTACGTCGCATACTATTAATCCATAGCAATTTAGTTTGCAACAAAGCACTCGCTATCTGCGATGCTCACCCCGAACTAGGAGCCGATCGACAGTTCGTTGAAGATGGAGCACTCCTCCACGACATTGGCATTTTCCTGACCGACGCTCCTACCATTTATTGCTTTGGAACAGAACATTATCTACGTCACGGTTTTTTAGGGGCTGAATTGATGCGCAAAGAAGGGTTTCCTACTTTAGCACGTGTATGCGAACGCCATACGGGAGCAGGGCTCACCGCACAAACGATTCAAGCAGAAAAGCTGCCCTTGCCTCCTCGTGACTTTGTGCCAGAAACCATCGAAGAGAAAATCATTTGTTTTGCCGATAAATTCTATTCAAAAAATCACCTGCTTGAAGAAAAGACACCCGAACAAGCGTTGCACAGTTTGAACCGCTTCGGAACAGAAGGCGCAAAGCGGTTTCAAGAATGGCTCCATCTCTTTCTCTAACTTGACTCTTTGCAAATGAATCCAATTTCTTCTGCCAAGAAACAAGGAAGCAAAAGGTCCTTCGGAGGTCTTCACTGAAAGGAAAAACTTATTTCGTCAAATATTAGCAGGATGTAGTCTCCAAAATCCCCTAAAAATATAGTTATAAAGAGCCGAGAATGAACTAGTTTCATTTCTAAACGTTATCTTTGCAGTTGGTTTTACACGAGAAGAACCGTCTCGTAAAGAAAGACCTCTACCTATTCTTAATCAGACAAAACCTATTTGGCTATTTAAAAACATTTTCAATTATGAGAAAATCAATCTTAGTATTGCTCTCTTGCGTCCTCACATTAAGCGCAAGTTCAGCAACAGTAAAAAAAGCGACGAACTATCGTTTGTGGTACGAACAAGCTTCTAAGCGGTTTGAAGAATCGTTACCATTAGGTAATGGGCGGTTAGGTATAATGCCCGACGGTGGCGTTCTATCTGAAAAAATCCTATTAAACGACATCACCATGTGGTCGGGTTGTCAACACAACTTCGACAATCCCGAAGCAGCGCAATATTTGCCTAAAATTAGAGAACTGCTCAAAGAAGGCAAAAATGAAGAAGCACAAGAGCTGGTCTATCGCACATTCGTATGCAAAGATGGCGGAAGCACCAACGCAATGTATGGTTCTTATGAGTTACTCGGAAACCTACACCTTCAATATGATTATCGGACAAGCAACAAAAACGTGAAAGCCGAAAATTACGTTCGCGAACTTTCGCTTACCAACGCAACCGCACGCACGTCCTTCAACTACAACGGTGTGCACTATACCCGCGAATACTTTACGTCCTTCAGCGATGATGTGATCATCATAAAACTGAATGCAAGTAAAAAAGGTATGCTGAACGTGGCTTTAAAGATGGATCGCCCCGAACGATTCAACACCACCATTGATTCTAAAACGAACGAGATGATGATGAAGGGTGAACTGAACAGTGGAAAAGAAGGCGTTGCAGGTATGAAATACATGGCTCGTCTACGCGTTAAAACCGATGGAAAACAAGTTGTAAAAGACAAACAGCTATCTATCGAAGGAGCCTCTTCGGCGATCATCTATCTATCGGCTGCCACCAATTTCCGTGGCAACGACGATGTGGCACAGACGGCAAACTTACTAACCAAAGCGCTGACTGGATCTTATAAGAAACAAGAGGCTACACATACCAAAGCCTATCAATCTTTATATGGACGAAGCACTGTATACTTTGGCGACAATGCGATGGATCGTTACCCTACCATCAAACGCCATAACGCCTTTTACAAAGACAGTAAAGCAGACCCTGCTTTCGCCGCGTTGTACTTTCAGTATGGTCGCTACCTTTTGATTAGCAGCACACGTCAGCACCTTCTTCCTCCCAATCTACAAGGACTCTGGGCTAAGACCACTCGCACGCCATGGAATGGCGACTACCATATGAACATCAATATACAGATGAACCACTGGCCTTGCGAACCCACCAACTTAGCAGATCTACACGAGCCCTTTATTGAACAAACGATGAGTTTAGTAGAACCCGGCAAGAAAACAGCAAAAGTATTCTACAACGCAGAGGGATGGGTGGCACATATGATGACAAACGTATGGGGCTTTACAGCACCAGGAGAACATCCGTCATGGGGTGCAACCAACACGGGCGGTGGTTGGAATTGCCAACATCTATGGGAGCACTATGCTTACAATCCAAACAAAGCGTATCTACAAAAAATATATCCAACCCTAAAAGGTGCCTCTGAATTTTTCTTGAGTATGCTCATGGAAGAACCTAAAAATGGTTGGCTCGTAACAGCGCCCTCTACTTCGCCCGAGAATGCATATCTGAAAGATGGTAAAGCCCTCAGCGTATGTATGGGACCAACGATTGACAACCAAATTATTCGGGAACTACTCACAAACACCATAAAGGCGGCTACCCTCTTAGGCGTAGACAAAGACTTCTGCAAAAAGATGGAAACGGTAAAATCAAAATTACCCCCACACCAAATAGGAAAGAATGGGCAATTGATGGAATGGTTGGAAGATTACGAAGAAACAGATATCAATCATCGCCACGTGTCTCATTTGTATGGACTATATCCAGGAAATCAAATCACACCCGAAGGTACACCCGAACTTGCTGCGGCAGCTCGCAAAACACTCGAACGCCGTGGAGATGGAGGAACAGGTTGGTCACGCGGTTGGAAGGTGAACTTCTGGGCAAGACTGTATGACGGTAATCATTCGTACAAAATGCTCACCGAATTGCTTCGTCCAGTAGCAAATGCCGATTTCAATTATAGCAATGGGGGCGGTTCTTATCCAAACCTGTTCGATGCACATCCACCATTCCAAATAGATGGAAACTTTGGAGGTTGCTCGGGCATCTCTGAAATGCTACTACAAAGCCACGCTGGTTTTATTGCTTACTTACCTGCGTTACCTGATGCACTAAAGAATGGATCCTTCCGCGGCTTGCGCGTAAGAGGGGGCGCAGAAACGAGCGCAACTTGGGAAAACCGCATTTTACAACATACGGAGTTAACCGCCACTGTCGACAATACCTTTGAAATAAAGGTTCCTGTAGGAGCAAAATACACCTATCGTTGTAACAACAAGGTCATACAACCAACCGTGAACAACGGGATCATTTCAGTATCACTGAAAAAAGGAGAAACCTTTACCATGAAAATAGCAAAGGCATAAGTCCGTTCCATCCCTAAATATTTTTCTAAAATAGTCTGTCGCCCTTCTATCAAAAAGAGCGACAGACTATTTTCATATTCGAGGGACGAAAGATTCTGGCAACTTGCAAAACTTGAACTTGTTATAATAAAAGTTGTGTATTAACTCGCTCTGTTGCGAGATTTTGTGTATTTTTGCACCTGCTTCTATAGAACGAACTTTATCAGTTGAAAACAAGAATATTCGTAGGTCTAATCGTATTGACGGCATGGATGAGTGCTGCAAACAATTTAGGCAAACACCACCCAAAGACACAAAGTTCAATAGCCCACGTTACGGCTATAGAACAAAAAGAGACGATGCCGTCAAAGCTTGATACCACTCGTCAGAGTGTAGCCACAGTTCCCAAAGCATCGTTAACAGACTCGCTACACCTGCAAACCGACTCCCTTTTCACCGACACGCTGCACAACGACACCTTGGCAACCGATTCTGCAAAAAAGAAAAAAGTAGGTATCGATGCGCCCGTGCAATACTCCGCCAAAGATTCGATGGTATACGATGCCGAGAAGGACTGTTCCGATTTGTATGGAGATAGCAAGGTGGATTATCAAAATATGAACATCACAGCCTACCAACTAACGATGAAAATGGATAGTAGCCTTGTTCATGCCATAGGCCATCGCGATTCCATTGGTGCATGGATGGGAAGACCCGTTTACCAACAAGGATCCGATAGCTATGAAAGCGAGAAAATGAGCTTCAACTTTAAGACCAAGAAAGGATTTATCAACAACGTAACAACGGCGCAAGGAGAGGGCTTCTTGCAAAGCCAAAATTCAAAACGTGACCACGACGGAACCCTTTACTTAGAGCATGCGAGATACACCACATGCGATGCCGAGCATCCCCACTTTTTCATTGCACTATCCAGAGCAAAAATGCACCCAGGCAAGGAAGTCATCTTTGGTCCAGCCTACCTCGTTGTGGCAGATGTGCCCTTACCTTTGGCCATTCCCTACGGCTTTTTCCCTTTCAAGAAGAAGTTTTCTAGCGGTATCTTAATGCCCTCTTATGGCGATGAAATGAACCGAGGTTTCTACCTGCGCGATGGAGGATACTATTTTGCCATCTCCGACAAAATGGACTTAAAAGTACTCGGCGAAATTTACACCAAAGGATCTTGGGGGGTCAGCAGTGAAATGAATTATATAAAGCGCTACCGCTACACAGGCAATATCTACGCCAGTTATCTCAGCACCGTCGAGGGAGAAAAGAATATGCCCGACTACTCTAAAACAACAAGTTTTAAAGTGCAATGGACGCATCGGCAAGACGCAAAAGCATCCCCCAACTCCACGTTCTCTGCGAGCGTAAACTTTGCAACAACCAACTACGAGCATAACAATCTAATCAGCTTGTACGATCCCCTCGCTTACACCCAAAGCACCCGTACGAGTAGTGTGAGCTATTCCCGTTCCTTCTCCGACATCGGACTAACCATCTCGTCAACGGCCAATCTTAACCAAAATATGAGCGACTCCTCCATCGCCATCACCCTACCCGACTTGAATATTTCCTTATCACGTCTCTATCCTTTCAAACGTAAACACCTCAAAGGGAAAGAACAATGGTACGAAAAAATCGCCGTTCAATATACAGGACAATTAAGCAATAGCATTAGTACCAAAGAAGACAAGTTGATGAAGTCCGACCTCATCAAAGATTGGCGCAATGGAATGAAGCACTACATCCCCGTAAGTGCCAACTTTACCCTCTTTAAATACATCAACATTTCGCCGTCGTTCAACTTTAACGACCGCATGTATACCAATAAAATCAAACGAAGTTGGGACACGGGGAAACAAGTAGAACAACGAGATACACTCTTTGGATTCTACAACGTGTACGATTGGAATATGTCGGTATCGGCAAACACGACCCTCTACGGATTCTATAAACCTTGGCGCAAACTCTTTGGCGATGGTATTATTGCCATACGCCATGTGATGAAACCATCTATCTCTTATAATTATTCCCCCGACTTTAGCAGCAACAGCTATGGCTATTATGAAGATTATGTTCGTACCGATGCAAATGGACAAGTTTCAATCGTCAACTATTCACCTTACAGCAATGCTCTTTTCGGTGTACCCTCAAAAGGTAAAACAGGAAGCATCTCTATGTCTCTCTCCAATAACGTAGAGATGAAAATGAAAAGTAGTCGCGACTCTACTGGCGAAAGAAAGGTTTCACTCATTGATGAACTCTACGGTAGCATCTCCTACAATATGGCAGCCGCTTCACGACCCTGGAGCAATTTATCCACCCGCCTCCGCCTAAAACTTAGCAAAAGCTACACGTTTAGCATGTCGGCAGTGTTTGCAACTTATGCCTATAAATTCGACGAAAAAGGAAATGTCGTAACAAGCGACCGCACAGAATGGAGCTATGGACGCTTTGGACGCTTCCAAGGAATGTCGCAAAACCTATCCTACACCTTCAACAATCAATCTTTCAAAAAATGGTTCGGGCATAAAGAAGAGAATAAAACCAACGAGAACGAAAACACAGAAAGCGAAAACACAGAGGATGAAGCATTCAATGCGGGCGACAGTAACTTAGACCCCGATATTGCCAAAAGCCGCAATGCAGCAAGCAAAAAGAAATCAAAAGCAAAAATAGACGAAGATGGTTATCTAGCCTTCTCCTTACCGTGGTCGTTCACCGTAAGTTACGGCTTGTCTATGCGTGAAAACACCTCTGCAAAAATCAATGCAAAAACAATGCGCTATCCCTACTCCTTCACCCAAACCATGAACTTCTCGGGAAATTTGCGCATCTCTGACGGGTGGAATATCAACTTCAGTTCGGGATATGATTTCGACTATAAAAAACTATCCATGACCACCGCATCTCTCTCGCGAGATCTTCACTGCTTCACAATGTCGTGCTCCGTAGTACTTCGCCCTTACGCGTCCTATAACTTCACCTTTAAAGCAAAAGCTTCAGCACTCGCCGATGCGCTAAAATGGGACAAACGAAGTAGTTATAGTAGCAATATAGACTGGTACTAATTTTTATTTATCAATTAATATATCAATATGAAAAAGATTTGTTTATTCTTGTTGAGCGGAATGTCGCTCTTCTTCGCATCGTGCGATAATGGTGTGTCTTATGAATACCATTCAACGAGTGTTTTTACCATCCCTGGAACTTCGGGAGCTGAATTCGTTTTTGCCGATCAAGAAAAGGATTCTCTTTTCATAAAATCGACCGATTCGTGGACCGCACAGAACACGTCGGACTGGTTAACCATGGAAAAAAAGAGCTTTAAGGTGCCTCCTGGCGTTTCCTATAGCGTAAGGTCCTATATGTATACACCCATCAATGCCACAGGTGCGATTCGTTCCGACAAAGTAATCGTTTCAGCCAATGGAAGAGACTACATCAAAGAATTTAAGCAACTGCCATGGATCAATATTATTCTACCTTTGGCACTGCTCACTAATTCCGAAGACGCATCTACCACGTTCTTCAAAACGTCTTGTACCGCAACGGCTACAAGCGACAGCATCATCTTCTTTTTGCGTGCACCAGCTGCTACGTTAACAAGCAACAGCGATTGGATTACCTTCTCGGATGTATCGTTTACCAATTCAGATACCGACGGAGCAAAGAGATGCAACAGTCCAAAGAGATGCAAAACGATACTCCGTTTTTCAAAGAACACATCAACAGAACCTCGCGAAGCCATCGTAACCCTTACAACAAGTAATAAAAACGAGCAAACAACAAGCACGAAAATTTCAATTTTTCAAGCAGGAAAGAAATAAAAGAGAACGTAGGCTCCCTACCTCTTACCGTACATCCTAAAAGAAGAACCCTGTATCCTCATTTGATACAGGGTTCTTCTTTTATTTTTGAGATTGCAGTGCTCTCTTATATCAGAAAGATGTTACTTTCCGCACATTCCTTACGCATCTCCTCAGGCCAAATGCTCGACTGTATTTCACCTATATGTGCCTTGCGAAGATAGAGCATACAAAGCCGCGATTGTCCAATACCACCTCCCACAGACAACGGCAACGAGTCCTCCATCAAACGTTTGTGAAAATAAAGGTTCAAGCGATCTTCTTTACCCGATTCCTTGAGTTGACGCACCAGCGCTTCTTTGTCTACACGAATACCCATCGAAGAAAGCTCCACAGAACGGTCCAGCACATCGTCCCAAAGAAGTAAGTCGCCATTTAAGCCAGGCAATCCATTTTCTGCAATCGTAGAATAATCATCGTAATCAGGAGCACGAAGATCATGAGGCAAACCATCCCCTAAGGCACCCCCGATCCCAATGATAAACACGGCACCCTTTTCGCGGGTAATCTTGTCCTCGCGTTCTTTGGGTGTACTCGTTGGGTAGAGTTGACGAAGTTCCTCCGCATGAATAAAGAAGATGTCCTCTGGCAAAAACGGTTTGATTTGGGGATAAGACTCACAGACTAAAAATTCCGTACGCAGCATGGCAGCATAAATACACCTTACGATACGTTTCAAAAACACAAGGTTGCGATCTTCCTTCCGAATCACGCGTTCCCAGTCCCATTGATCTACATAAAGTGAATGCAAATTATCCAACTCCTCATCTGCACGAATGGCATTCATATCGGTATAAATACCATACCCTGACTTTATCTGATATTCGGCAAGATTCAGGCGTTTCCATTTCGCTAACGAATGCACCACTTCTGCTTGAGCATCGTTTAAATCCTTTATCGGAAACGAGACGGGACGCTCCACACCACTCAGGTCATCGTTAATGCCCATCCCTTTTAATACAAACAAAGGTCCCGTCACACGATGTAAACGCAACCCAGTAGAAAGGTTCAACTGAAAAAAATCTTTAATGCGTTTGATACCTTGCTCTGTAGCTAGAGCATCAAGTAGCGGCTTATAGCCTATTGGTTTTATTAATTCTCCCATACAATGCGGTTTTATCTTTTTCTTATTAAATAGTTCGCAAAGATAGCAATAAAGTGACACATTCGTAAGTAAAACGTGTTTTATTTTACCACGTTGCCACCTTTCCTACCCTATAACCGTTCATTTTATTGTTTTTAGCGTGTTTCACAACATTCATTTCTCCTACAACTTCTGTCTTTTTTGTTAGGTCAACCGCTAAAAAATCACTATATTTGCACTCAAATTGGCCCCGTAGCTTAGCTGAATAGAGTGTCAGATTCCGGTTCTGAAGGTCATGGGTTTGAATCCCATCGGGGTCACGAAGGATTGTCAGAAATGACAGTCCTTTTTCTTTGTAAATCAAAAGAAGACCCCAAGGTCTTTCAAAAGCCCTCTTAAAGCTGCTTATTGCGAAAGAAATCGTATAAACCATGACGCGCATCAGAAAGCTTGTCTTCCCATTTTTTTATGGAGTTCTGCCCCAAAAGGTCGGTCACATATTTCACCGAAAGAAAAGGAATCTGCTTATACCGACAAACCCAAGCTTGAGCAAAAGCCTCCATATCAACCACATCCCCCGTAAAAGGCGTATCCCCCGTCAGAAAGTTGTCGCCCGTGTTGACGGCAAAACGCTGGTCTACTTCTACACCAGACAGAACCGACTTCCAATGACTCAAAACGGGAGGGGTAGAGTTATCGATAACGCGCTCCAACATTGGCAAATAGAGGTGCTCATAGTCTCGATCGTAAAAAACACGACACACCAACACATCTCCTATCTTATAATTCAACGTTCCCGATGTTCCGATATTGATCACAAGGTCGGGCTTGTCTGTACAAATAGCTTCCATCAGCATAGCCGCAGAACTCGCTTTACCACAACCTGTTATCAACTGTTGCACCGCGTGTTTCTCGAAATTAATATAAAAGCTTTCTTCTTCTAAAGCATGCGTGATCAAGATATTCATAGTTTTCTTCTTTTAGATAAATAAATAGAGGGCGTACAAACTTACTAAAAAGAAAGCATACACGCTGCTTTTTATCCCTTAAAAAGGTAGGAACCTTTTACAGTTCCTACCTTTCCACTCTTCTTATCAAAAAAACAAAAATTATTTTTTATCCACAACGAGATGCTCCACACGTTTTACAGATCAGGCAACCTTCCTGATACACAAGCGTTTCATTTCCACAATTAGGACATTTCACGCCACGAGCTTCCGTTCCATCCGATACATATTTTTTGAGCGCGCGCTCCACACCATTTTTCCACGTATTGATGCTTTCACTTTCGAGCTGCAAGGAAGAGACGAGTTTGATGACATGGTCAACGGGCATCCGATAACGCAACACGCCTGAAATCAACTTCGCATAATTCCAATATTCCTTGTTGAATTTCTCTGAAAGTCCTTCTACCGTCGTTTTGTATCCACGTTTGTTTTCAAACTGAAAGTCATAACGCTTCGTTCCATCCTCATTCACGTTCTTCACAATACGTCCATTGGTCACGGTTTTGGGTAACACAATGCCTTCTTCATCGTCCTGCAATCCCGTGAATATTTCGTAAGGGTACCCATTGAGCAAACCCACAAATGCCACCCATTTCTCTTTGTTGTTCTGAAAGCGAACCACCTCGCAATCGAGCACGTGTGGACGCGTTTCGGTCACTTCGGGTTGTTTGCAAATGGGCATCGACGAAGCCTCTTTCTTCTTCACGCTAATCATAACGCCCGAACGACTTCCATCGCGATAAATCGTACAACCTTTACAGCCACTTCGCCATGCTTCTACATAGAGTTGATGCACGAGTGCCTCATCCACTTGGCTCGGTAAGTTCACCGTTACACTGATGGAATGGTCTACCCATTTTTGTATGGCTCCCTGCATCTTCACTTTCATCAACCAATCCACATCGTTTGCGGTAGCCTTATAATAAGGTGATTTCTCCACCAACTTATCCATTTCCTCTTGCGAGTATTTCTGATTCGTGTCGTAGCCATTTACCTTCATCCAGGTCATAAACTTGTGGTGGTAAACAATGTATTCCTCGAACGCATCGCCCGTCTCATCCACAAAGTCGATATGAACATCTGGGTCATTTGGATTCACCTTGCGACGACGCTTATACACAGGTAAGAACACGGGTTCTATGCCACTTGTGGTCTGCGTCATCAGACTCGTTGTGCCCGTAGGTGCAATGGTTAAACAAGCGATGTTACGACGACCGTGTTTTTTCATCGCCTCATAAAGCGCAGCGTCTGTTTCCCGCAGACGAGCTACAAACGGATTGCTCTTTTCACGTTCTGCGTCATACACGTCAAAAGCGCCGCGCTCTTCTGCCATTATGACGGAGGAGCGATAGGCTTCCAAGGCTACCATACGATGAATATCAACCGAGAATGTGGTAGCGTCCTGCGTACCATAACGAAGCCCCATCGCCGCGAGCATATCGCCTTCGGCGGTAATTCCAACTCCGGTACGACGACCTTGAGCACTTTTCTTGTATATTTTTTCCCACAAATAAAGTTCGGTTCCCTTCACCTCTTCGGTCTGAGGATCGTTCTTTATCTTCGTCATAATCGCCTCAATCTTTTCGAGTTCAAGATCGATAATATCATCCATTATACGCTGTGCCAAAATCACATGTTTTCGAAACAAGTCCTCATCAAAGGTGGCCTTGTCCGTAAAAGCATCTTTCACGTAAGAATAGAGGTTGATCGCCAACAAACGGCAACTATCATAAGGACAAAGAGGTATTTCGCCACAAGGGTTGGTAGACACGGTTCGATAACCTAAATCGGCATAGCAATCGGGCACGGACTCACGCAGAATCGTATCCCAAAACAGCACACCAGGTTCGGCACTCTTCCACGCATTGTGCACAATCTTTTTCCAAAGAGCCTTCGCGTCTATTTCCTTTGTCGTTGTAGGCTGATCGCTATCCACAGGAAATTGCTGCATATACGGCGTACCGTCTACGACGGCTTGCATAAACGCATCGTCCAACTTCACCGACACATTCGCGCCCGTTACTTTTCCTTCCGTCATCTTGGCATCGATAAACGACTCTGCATCTGGATGCTTAATGCTCACCGAAAGCATCAACGCACCGCGTCGTCCGTCCTGAGCCACCTCGCGTGTGGAATTGCTATAACGCTCCATAAACGGAACCAATCCCGTAGACGTTAGCGCAGAGTTTTTCACGGGCGAGCCCTTTGGACGAATGTGCGAAAGGTCATGTCCCACACCGCCTCTACGCTTCATTAGCTGAACTTGCTCTTCGTCAATCTTGATGATGGCCCCATAAGAATCGGCATCACCCTCTAACCCGATTACAAAGCAGTTCGACAACGAGGCCACTTGATAACTATTACCAATACCCGTCATCGGACTCCCCGCAGGCACGATGTAACGAAAGTGATCGAGCAAATCGAACACCTCTTGTGCACCAATGGGGTTCTTATACTTGGCTTCGATTCGCGCCACCTCATTGGCTATACGCCAATGCATTGCATCGGGAGTTCCTTCATATATATTTCCAAAGGAATCCTTCATCGCATACTTGTTTACCCAAACTCTGGCCGCCAATTCATCGCCCTCAAAATAAGCTAACGAAGCGTTATACGCCTCTTCGTAAGTGTAAGTTTTCTTTTCCACAGCTTTTATCTATTCTATATTATTGTATTCCCCTTCTTTTTTATCGCTCTTTGTAGAAGTTTGACAAGAAAAAGAAATCAGGATGACTATGCAAAGCTACGGATTATTTTCATTCTCACAAACAAAATCAAAACATTTATTTTTCAGAAAAAGAAAAAGTTTTCCATCCCGAGTAAATTCGTCACTCTGTATCAGCAGATTATGATTTTCTATTCTAGCAAATGTTTTCCAAAACAAAAAACAAAAGAAAAATATCTCCTTTTAGAAGAGCCATTCCAGATGAAAATGTTATTTTTGCATTGAATATAAAATAAAATCATGAATACCCTCCTCCACCGCCGCAGCATCCGCAAATATGCAGAAAAAAACGTGAGCGAACACCTCTTAAATCAACTTTTAGAAGAGTCCGCACGTACCCAGACCATGGGAAACCTACAACTCTACAGCGTCATCGTCACCCGTAGTGCAGAAATGAAAGCCAAACTTTCGCCCGCTCATTTCCATCAACCCATGCTCACGCAAGCCCCAGTCGTGCTCACCATTTGTGCCGACTTCCGACGCACCACCCGCTGGTGCGAAGAGCGAAACGCAACACCTGGATACCACAACTTTTTGTCGTTTCTCAATGCCGCCACCGATGCCCTTCTCTATACCCAAACCTTCTGCAACCTTGCCGAAAGCGCAGGACTAGGGCTTTGCTATTTAGGCACTACGCTCTATATGCCACAGCTCATTATCGAAACGCTTCAGTTGCCTCGTCTCGTGATGCCCGTTGCCACCCTTACCCTAGGATACCCTGCCGAAGAACCAGCACAAACCGACCGACTACCGCTCGCCTCCTTTTTGCACCAGGAACACTATACGGACTACACCGCTGAAGCCATCAACACCTATTATATACCGAAAGAGGCTTTACCCGAAAATCAAGAATTTGTGCGCATCAACAACAAAGAAACGCTAGCACAAGTAATCACCGACCTGAGGTATACGTTAAAAGACAACGAGGCCATGAGCGAAGGATTTCTCCAAACGCTCCGCCAACAAGGCTTTATGGAATAAGAAACATGCGTCCCAAAGGAAAACCTCTTTCCGCCGCCTAAGAATGCCGCTCAAACGTTAAAATCCCAACGCCAAAGAGTGAATATTCGTTAAGCGAAATTTGCATTTGGCTCTAAAATGGAGTACCTTTGCAGGAGCAAGAAGCAGAGAGCCCCGCAGACCACGTGTCTACGGGGCTTTTTCGTACCTCAAAAACCCAAAAAATCGCGAAAACAACCCCAGGGATCGTTTTCAGAAGCCCGCAGAAAGTTTTAGATTGCTGCGGACTTTTGTCGATTCGCCCCTTTTGCGTCTACCCCAACCGTGAACAACCGTTATTTATTCATAAATCAGAGAGGACGAAAATACCCCATGACGAGACGCAAAAACAGAATCAATCCAAACGAACAGAATGGATCCGAACGAGACGCAATCCCCCTCCTGCCCGTCATTGCGAGCGAACAGTATGAACCCGAACGAGATGCATCCCCCTCCTTCACGTCATTGCGAGCGAAGGCGAAGCAATCCAGA
>JAVVVP010000012.1:32345-43471 GCA_036652575.1 Bacteroidaceae bacterium | reverse complement strand
ATAGAGGCGTGAAGAAGTTTTCAGACTTTGCAAAAGTGATGATTGACGACTTGGGCGATGTTATCCGTCCGTACCTCAAAGCGTTCTATAACGGTTTAAGAGATTTGCCTGAAATTACGGATAACGGCTTATCGGCTGAATTGGCACCTTACGATGAGGTGCGGACGTTTGATGTGGCTAACTTTGATAAAGAACATATTGATCCATTGTATTCCGCTGAAATAGTTTCGTCAGAGCAGGAGAAGCAGAAGCAGGCTGAAGCATCGATGAAAGAAATTTCTGAAAAACGTAATCTTGCAAGAAAAAAAACAGTATCTTCGCAACAGACAAAAGGCGATTTATTCGGTGATGAAAAATTAATTGAAAATAAAAAAGAAAATGGACGAAAGGTACAAGAATTATCTGAAACTATCGGGACACAGCGAGAAAGCGATAGCCGAGATGGAATTGAGCGAGAGAATAGACGCGTCTCTGATGGAATACAGGAGAGAGAATCTGTTAGGCTCGAGAGAACTGACAAGCGAGGATTGGACGAAAATATACAAGGGCGCAGGAATGACGGACGAGGAGATAAAGGCATACAGAGAAAAGATGTCGAAATACTCGAGGTCACTGGACGACCCTCTGGACGCTTACAGGGATTAGACACAAGCGAGGAGAACCCAATCTCTCCATCAGAGCGAAAGGAAACTAATAACAATCATTCGGAACGAGGACAAAACCACGCTCCTATTTCTGTCGATGCACGAATCGAAGCCAATATTAAGGCTATCGAACTAGCGCAGCAACTTATTGAGAGCGGAGAAAAAGCTACTATGGATCAGATGTTTGTGCTCCGGAAGTTCAGTGGTTGGGGTGGACTCGGAAAGGCTTTTAACGAACAGTCACCGTGGTATACTTTACCCGATGGCCGATACAGCAACGAGAACGAAACGAGAAAAAGACTTCAAGAGTTGCTCGGTGCGGAAGCCTACCAACAAGCAGTAATGAGTGCCAACAGTGCTTATTACACTCCTTCCTACGTTGTAGATACACTTTGGGATATAGCCGAACAAATGGGATTCGAGGGCGGAAACATATTGGAAGGCTCGGCTGGTATAGGCAATGTGTTAGGACAGATGCCTACAAATATCCGTGAACTCAGTAACATACAAGCCGTAGAGATAGATGGTACTGCAGGAGGAATACTCTCTCTACTCTACCCTGATGCAAAAGTAGATATTCAAGGCTTTGAGCAGACACGCATTCCTAACGGAAGTGTTGATTTGGCTATTACCAATGTGCCATTTGTTACAGGATTGCGAGTTAATGATACTGTAGGAGATAGCGACCTCTCAAAGAAATTCCATAACATACACGATTTTTGTATAGCAAAGAACGTACGCAAGTTACGTGAGGGCGGTATTGGCATCTTCATCACATCTAACGGAACACTTGACAATAGCAAGAAACTACGTGATTGGATTACGAATGAGGGTTGCTCCGACTTTGTCGGTGCATTCCGTATGAATAACAAGACTTTCGGAGGTACAGGTGTTACTTCTGACATCATTGTTGTACGCAAGCGTGTAAACGGCAGAAAGAGTGCCAATGCAATAGATGTTAGCGACATCAGCGGTGAACGCTCGGCAGAGTATCACACAGGAGAAACACGCAAAATTAAAGGAAAGGAAGTTTTTGTCGTGAAGAATCTCTCGATGGATTATAACAAATACTTCATTGAACACCCTGAGAATATGGCAGGTGAAATGAACTTTGCTTTTGAAAAAGGAGATAGGTTTAGACCAACAATCAAAGGACTCTATCCTACTAAGGAGAAGAATCAAGAACAGATGTTGGCTGATTTCGTGAAGTCGTTCAAAGAGGAAGAATTTTCGGATAAAGGAAGTAATACTGATGCAGATGTAGCAGAAGTTATGCCCGATAAGAAAATTGGAGAGATGTTTGAACGGGACGGTAAGTTGTATGTAAACTCAACTGCGAGTTCTCAGCTACTATCTGTGAATGACAACAAAGTTAAGGGACATACAAAGGTTGAATGTTTCAATGCATACTCAGCTATCAAGCAAGCATTGAATGACGTACTCTCTTATCAGACGGAAAATGATAGCGACAACGGATTGAAACCTTTGCTTTCCAAGCTAAACAAGGTGTACGATGCCTTTATTGATACCTACGGTCATTTCAACAAGAATACTTCTATTTCGTTCTTGCGTAACGATGTTGACTATGCTAATATCGCATCTGTTGAAACCTATGATGAAAAGGGAGATGGAAAAGGCGGAACCAAGCAGACTTTCGACAAAGCTGACGTGATGAAATCTCGTGTGGTTGAAAAAGAGAAAGAGCCAACCCCAACCAATGTGAAAGACGGTCTTGTTGCGAGTGTGTTCAAGTTCGGACGAATTGATGTTTCATACATTGCATCACAAATAGGAGAAAGCCAACAAGATGTAAAGAGTAAAATCATTTCCGACAAACTCGGATTTGAAGACCCTGCCACACGACAAATGGAATTGTCGTATCAGTATTTATGTGGAAATGTGCGTGAGAAATTACGTCAAGCAGAAGTCAACAATAAAAATGGAGAGTACGACAATAACATCAAGGCTTTGCAAGATGTTATTCCTATGGATATTCCTGCACACTTGATTGATTTTACACTCGGTTCTTCTTGGATTGACCCTAAACTATATAATGACTACACCAAAGAACGTACGGATATAGACGTTAAGTTTACTTCTGTTGGAGGAACATGGTTTATGGATTCTCCCGATTGGGGATTGGATAAAGAAAAGAACCGTTCAATGGGTGTATTTAGTGAGAAGTTCCACAAACAGATTATGGGGCATACGCTTATTGAAGCAGCTATTCAAAACAAGTCAATAACCGTATCGGAAACTCATAAGAAATGGGACGGCTCAACAGAAACGATTACAGATAAGGAAGCGACACAGGCTTGTGCAACAAAGATTGACGAGATACGTCAAGATTTCAAGGAATTTGCGAGACAGAGAATGCAGAGCGATTCTGATATGTCAGCACAAATGGAGCGTATATATAATGAGACATTCAATAACTATGTTCCGCCGACAGTAGGTGATGAGTTCATACCTATTCATTTTCCTTATGCAAGCCGTAAAATCACATTAGAACCGCATCAGTCGAGAGCGGTAATGAAAGGATTGTACGAACCTCTTTTATTGGCTCACGAAGTAGGGGCAGGCAAAACCTTTACGCTTATCTCTACTGCAATGGAGATGCGTCGACTTGGAACTGCAAGAAAGCCAATGATTGTTGTGCAGAATGCTACCGTAGGTCAATTTGTAGCAAGTGCAAAGGAACTCTATCCAAACGCAAAGCTTCTTACACTTGAAGATTCAGACCGAACGGAAGATGGAAGAAAACACTTCTATGCAAAGATACGTTACAACGATTGGGATATGATAGTAATTCCTCAATCTACCTTTGAATTTATCCCGGATAGTGAAGAAAGGCAAATGGCATTCGTTCAAGACAAAATCGAGGAGAAGATGATTGTACTTGAACAGATGAAAGAAGCCGATCCGAATGGCAAGAGTTTGATTACTCGGCAAGCTGAAAGAGAAATTGTGGATTTGGAATCGCAATTGGCGGAAATCAGCAAGGATGCTTCAAAGAAACGTACGGCTTCCAATGAGAAGAAGCGTGCAGTCACTATGCAGAATGCAGAAGTGAAAGCCCTAGAAATGCTAGACCGCAGAACAGACGATGTAGAAAACTTTGACGATATGGGCATTGACGCATTGCTTATCGATGAAGCACATGAGTACAAGCACCTCGGATTTGCCACAGCTATGCAACGTGGTGTGAAAGGTATAGACTCTTCTTATAGCAAGAAATCACAAGGTGTGTATCTTAAGACCCAAGCAGTCCTTGAAAAGAATAACGGAAGAAATGTAATATTTGCCACAGGTACTCCAATAAGTAATACAGCTGCAGAGATATGGACGTTTATGCGCTATCTTATGCCAGCTGACACTATGAAAGAGTATGGCATCTATTACTTTGATGATTTCGTCCGTAACTTTGGTAATATTCAACAGATGCTTGAGTTTTCCACGAGTGGAAAGCCTAAGGAGCAGAATCGTTTTTCGGGTTATGTTAACTTGCCGGAATTGATTCGTATATGGTCCAGTATGGCAGACACTGTGACAACAAAGGAAATAGAAGACCAACGGAAGAAATCGGGAAAGCCATCAAAAATACCTGATATAGAGGGAGGAAAAGCCAAAGACCTTTATTTGCCACAAACAAAGGCACTAAGAAGCATCATGAAATATGTCAAGGCTCAACTTGAAGACTATGAAAAGATGAGTGGCAAAGAAAAGAAAGAGAATAGTCATATCCCATTAATAATGTATGGAATAGCTAAAGCAGCAGCAATTGATTCACGTCTTGTAGATTCGAATTCGGAAGACGATAAAAACAGCAAGACCAATGAAGCTGTACGCCAAACATTACGTTCATTAAAGGATACGCAAAGCTATAAAGGGACTGTAGCCATATTCGCTGATAACTATCAGAATAGTCATAGTGGTTTCAATCTTTATGATGATATTAGAACCAAACTTATTGCTGAAGGAATCCCTGCCAATGAGGTAGTAGTGATAAAATCGGGAATGAGCGTTAAGAAGAAACTTGAAATCTTCGATAAAGTAAACAAGGGTGAAATTCGTGTAGTAATGGGTTCAACCTTTACACTTGGTACTGGTGTAAATATTCAGGAACGTCTGCATACGGTGATACATATCGATGTTCCCAACAGACCAATGGACTACACGCAACGTAACGGACGTATATTACGACAGGGCAACTTGCATAAATCAATGGACAAGCCAGTACGAGTGTTGCGTTTCGGTGTAGAAGATAGCCTTGATGTAACCGCCTATCAACGTCTTAAAACAAAAGGAGCTATTGCGGATAGCATTATGAACGGTAAGCAGATGATGCAAAACAGTATGGTGAACCGTGCGCTTGAAGAGGAAGAAGATGTATTCGGTGATACTGTTGCACAACTTTCAGGTAGTGAGTATGCTATGTTGAAAAACAATGCAGAGAAGAATGTACGTAAATACGAGATCCGAAAGAAGCAGTGGGAAGCCGATCAAACTTATATATACAACACGAAGAATAAGCTGAAAGGACAGATAGCAGAAGCCGAACAGAGAGCAAAGGGACAACGTGAGTATCTGCAAGATGTTCAAAAAGCATTTGCAGATGGTAAGTCTAAAGAAATTACTGTAGGGACGCAGTCTTTCGCTACCGTTGATGATATGACAGACTTTGTGAAGGATTACAATAAGAAGATTCTTGACAGCGTAAAGAAGATGAAAGATAGCGGAACAAATGGTGAACAGAAACGAGAACTTACCGTATCAGTTGGAGGGTATGACTTCAATGTAAAGACTGTGATGAGTAATGAAATGGCTCGTGGTGGAGGTCAGTTGTTTTCGGAAACACATAGAGTTATGACCTATTCATGTGCTAAACTCGGTTTGGTAGATGTTCCTGTTCGTCAAGCACTGCTGCGTAATGCGCTAGAAGATATTACGGAAAATGTGATTACAGGCAAAGACTTTTCAGAAAGAGCTGAAGCTGCGGAGCGAAGTGCAAAATATAATCAATCGGAGTTGGACCATGTGTTGTCAAGAGATGGAAAACCTTTTGAATATGACAAAGAGTTGGAGCAGTCAAGAGCGCAATACATCGAGTATGCAGAACTGATGAAAAAGGAGATGGAAGAGAAGGAAGATAAGTATGCAGAAATTGATAAGACCGTTGAAGCGTCCAAAGAGCTTGATTCTGTAGAAGAAGATGATGTATTGATGCGTGAGGATGAACTTTCTGAAATAAATGAAAAAGTTACCGAGAAATCCTTGGTAGGTCCAAGAGAGTTGCGTAAACAAATGGCTGAACGTGTGAATGAACTTGCAGATAAACTTTCTCTTGACAATGTGGAGATAATAATAGATGCAAGTAAACTTGATGGTAAGAAGCGTAAGGCAAAAGGATTCTACACTAAAAGTACAGGCAAGATAACTATTATTATAGGTAACCACACAAGTTTTTCCGATGTGGAAAAGACGTTGCTCCACGAAGCTGTTGCCCACTACGGACTTCGCAAGATGTTTGGTGCACACTTCGAGACGTTCCTTGACAATGTATTTAACAACGCTGATGAGAGTATTCGTAGACAGATTGTGACAATGGCTACTAAAAACGGTTTAGACTTTAGGAAAGCTACGGAAGAATATCTTGCTCATTTATCTGAACAAGGTTTTTCGAATTTCGAGGAACTTAATTTTTGGGATCGTATCAAATCGTTGTTTGTAGATTGTCTTCATCGTATAGGCGTTTCTATTGGTGTGTTGGAATTGAATGATTCAGATTTGCGTTATATACTTTGGAAGAGTTATAAAAATTTGGAAAGAGGATCCAAAAGCTCTTCACTTTTTGAAAAGGCGGAAGATGCGTTGATGCTTGACAAGATTGGTCGTGAAGAAGGGGACTTGCTTTTTAGGTCTTCCACTTCAGAACCTACACTTAATGATACTGCTCTTCGCATCTATGAGGATTCTATGGTTCGCTATAATCGTCAGACTATTCAGTCATGGCAAGATAAAGACATCTCGATTAAGAGATTTCAAGAATCTTTAGAGAAAGAGAGTCGTCGCAAAATAGAAGATTATGAGAATACGTATCTTATTTCGAACCACACGTCCAGTAAGAATAGAGCTCAATTAAATTTATATGATGCTAATTTTGTTCGTCCACTTATTAAATCTATTGAGGGTGTATTACGATCTAACAGATCTATTGATTATTCTGCTGTTGTTCATTATGTGATGGAGAAACACGGATTAGAACGAAATTCTTTGATGTCTTGGAAATCTACGTTGTCTTATGCTAGAAAAAAATGTAATTCAAAAAAGGATTCAGCAGAGTTGCTTAAAAAGATTGATGAGATAGAGGATAAAGAATTAGAAGTTCGCAATGAATTGAACAAAAAATTATTGTCTGGTTCTATCGATCAGGAAAAATATAATAATGAATTGTCTAGTATTCGCAATAATTTAAGTTCTTATTATTCTCAATTTGAAGGAACGGATTATTCTGGTTTAGAACAATTAATGAATAGTAAAGACTATACTGAGAAAGCTCGTTCTTCTGTTAAGATTTTTGAGAATATCAATTCTACAGATGCTTTATGGTCTTCTATTAATAATGCGACAAAAGAGAGTTTGCGTATCAGCTATGAAGGTGGTATGATATCAAAAGAAACGTATGAAAAAGTTCTTTCTATGTATAATTATTATATTCCATTACGTGGTTGGGAAGAAGATGTTGCGAGCGATGTGTATCATTATTACACGAGTAGTGTATCTCCTTTTAATGCTCCTTTGGCAAATGCCAAAGGACGTAGTAGTATTGCGGATGATCCATTTGCTACGATTTGTAATATGGGCGAGAGTTCTATTTTGCAAGCGAATAAAAACAAGATGAAACAATCTTTTGTCAATATGGTATCGAATCATCCTAGCAGTTTGGCAACGGTTAAAGAAATGTGGTATACTAAGACTTTCGATGAAGACGGTAAAGAAGTTTGGGAGCCATCTCTTCCTAATATTCGCTTAGGAACTAGTGCTGATGAGATACAATATATTGTATCTCATCACGAAGAGACGATGAAGTCTCTCGAGGAATATGGTCAAGCTACTAAATACAGAAAAGGATTGAAACTTAAGTATAAATCGAGTTCTAGCGAGAAATCAGAGCACGAGATACGTGTTAAAATAAGTGGTAAGGAATATGTTGTTTATATCAATGGTAATCCAACTGTTGCACAAGCTGTGAATGATTTGTTGAGATATGATGGTGGTGAACAAAGTAAGGTTAGTAAATTGTGGCTTTTCTTGTTACGCTTGAAATCTCGTTTGGTTACGGCTTTAAATCCTGCATTTGTTGTTACCAATTTTGCTCGAGATTTTGGCTTTTCTGGTTTTTCTTCTTTTGTAAAAAATGGTGCTCGTTATTGGTTTTTGTATCGAAAAAATTATGTATTAAATTGCACTCGCATTTTTAGGCTTAATCATCTTTACAATAAAGGTAAATTGGATATTAATAATAGAGTTCACGTTGCCTTTAAGGAATTTATCGAAGAGGGCGGTCGTACTGGTTATGCTTATATGCAGAGTGTTGAAGATCACAAGAAGAAGATTTCTAAAATGCTTAATAGGTTAGATGGTTCTGCAAAAAGTTGGAGTATTAATTCTGTGGTAGGTTTCTTTAAAGTACTTGGCGAGTTGGGTGGCTGCGTAGAAGACGTATCTCGTTTTTCTGCCTATCAAACCAGTAGGGAATTTGGTCGTAGTATTTTAGAATCGATACGAGATGCGAAAGAGATTACTGTAAACTTTGACAGAAAAGGGAGTGGCGAAAATATTTTAGCTCGTTATTTTCTGCATAATAAAATGTTCTTCAATGCTACTCTTCAAGGTTGTTTTAATTTTTTTGGTAATGCGAAAAAAAATCCGATTCGTTTTTCTGTTGCAAGTTGTATTCCGATGTTGTGTGGTTTTATGATGCCATTCTTAAACGGGTTGTTGTATTCTATCCTTGGTGGCGATGATGATGATCCTGAAAAAAATCCATATTTTGAATTAAGTGATTGGGAGAGAAGGAATAACCTTTGTATATACGCTGGAAACAAATGGATAAAAATACCATTGGCTATTGAGCTTCGCGCCTTATATGGCTTAGGTGATATTTTTTATTGTGTATATTCTGGTCGCAATAAATATGATAATGTGATCAAGGATGTGGCAGTTCAATTATCGAGTTTATTTCCGCTTGATATTGTAGACGATAAAACTCTTTTTCCTGATAACGTTGGGGATATGCTACGAATTATAACTCCTGATCAAATCATTGAATCAATGGATATTGTTTTGAATAAGGATTTTAAGGGCTCTACTATTTACGACAATAGTGTATACACTAAATTAGATCCAGAATATCAGCGAGGTAAAGACAATACGAATAAATTATTAGTTGGAGTTTCTAAATATATAAGTGAGGCGAGTGGCGGAAACGAGCATAAGCGTGGAAGTTTTGATTGTCAGCTTATTAATCCTGCTGTTATGGAGCATTTATTAGGAGCTTTTACGGGTGGATTGGGTGGTACTATTAATCAGTCATATAAGACTATAGATGATGCCATTTCTAGTAATCCTTTAGAATGGCGTAATGTTCCTATTCTTAGCCGTTTGATCCGAGACCGTTATGATGCTAATTCTGTTGCTGATATTAGAAAGGCTTTTAATTATTACAAGCAAGAGGCTGAAGCTACAAATCACGAATTGAATATGTTTAAGCACGACAAAAGCGATACGATCCGTGCTGCAAAAATGGTAAAAGAATTGATGGATCCTAGCGAGCCTCGTTATATTCGTCTCTTTTTTTATAAGGGTGTCAAAAAGCAATTAAGCCATCAAGATAAGCTTTTGGAAACGTATGAGGGAAATGAGGAGATGACAAGTACAATCAATAAGATGATACTTTCTATCAAAGAGCGTTACATTTTAGATATGGAACAATTAGATGATAGTATTTCTAATTCTAAGAAATAGAAAAGTAGACGCTATGAGCTTCCAAAAGATGAACTCATAGCGTCTACTTTTCTATGTATCTTTTTAAGTATCTAGCTTGTTAATGTATAAAACATTAAAATGATATATAATCTCTTACTTTGCCATTAAATATAAATTTAATGGCAAGAAATAGGCTTATATCTAAACATCTTATTACTCCTGATACAGAAGAATTAGACAGTTTGAAACGTGATAGTTTCAATGAGATGCAAACTAATTTTGATGTATTGTTGATGGCTCAACGTTGTTGGGACAATTTGAGTTCTTATAGGGAGCAACGTGAACGTAACAAACGTTATACTTATGGTGATCAATGGTGTGATATGATTTTAGATGAGGATGGTAAATCCGTAAGTGAAGAAGATTATATCCGTAGTCAGGGAAATGTTCCTTTAAAGAACAACTTGATACGCCGTTTGGTTCGTACTGTATTGGGTACGTTTCGTGGTCAGAATAAGGAACCTACATGTTCTGCGAATGACAGAGACGAACAAAAGCTGGGTGAGACGATGAGTGTTACGTTACAGTGCAATTGGAAGATAAATAGGATGAACGAATTGAATGGTCGTAATTTTGAAGAGTTTTTAATTGGTGGTGCTGTTTTTCAGAAAGAGACTTTTGGTTGGCGTAATGACAAGATGGATTGTTGGACGGATACACCTAATCCTACTACTATGTTTTTTGATTCTTCGATGAATGATATACGTCATTGGGATTTATCTATAATTGGAGAGATCCACGATATTACGTTTGAAGAATTGTGTAGTTCGTTTGCAAAAAATTCATCTGATTATTCAAAACTAAGATCGATTTATTCTTTAGCTATTGATCGTCGTTATATTCAGAATTTTTCTGACAAATATATGAGTGGTGTTAAGCTTCGCAATTTAGATTTTTTGAGCCCATCTGAAACTAATTTGTGTCGTGTGATAGAGGTGTGGAGTAAGGAGCAAAAACCTCGTTTGCGTTGCCACGATTATTTAAATGGAGATTATTACAAAGATGAATGTTCTAACGAGTATGTTATCAAGAAAGAGAATTCATCTCGTTTGGAAGAAGGTATGTCGTTGGGTATGTCGGAGGATGATATTCCTTTGATTGAATATGAATGGTTTATGGATAGTTATTGGTATTTTCGTTTTTTGACTCCTTTTGGTCAAATTTTATCAGAGGGAGAAACTCCTTATGCTCACCATTCTCATCCCTATACTATAAAATTATATCCTTTTATAGACAGTGAGATTCATAGTTTTGTATCAGACGTGATAGACCAGCAACGCTATGTAAATCGTTTGATTACGCTGAATGACTGGGTTATTCGTGCTAGTGCTAAAGGAGTTTTGATGTTTCCAGAAGAATTATTATCTGATGGTTATCGTATTGAGGATATAGCAGAGGAGTGGAGCAAGTTTAATGGTATGATTGTTTTCAAGA
>JAVVVP010000012.1:0-32335 GCA_036652575.1 Bacteroidaceae bacterium | reverse complement strand
AGCAAGCCAAACGTTCCAATGCCTCAACAAATTGCTAATAAATGCACGAATATAGGTATTGGAGAAATGATTCAGCTTCAAATGAAATTAATGGAAGATGTTACTGGCGTAACTGGTGCGTTGCAAGGCAAGGAGGGTTATAGTGGTATGAGTGCTTCTTTGTATCAACAGCAACAGTCGAATGCTAGTACTTCTTTATTGGATTTATTGGAAAGTTTTGATAGTTTTATTTTAGAGGCTTCTATAAAGAAGGTAAAGAACATTCAGCAATTTTATGACAGCAAGCGCATTTTAAATATAGTTGGTAAGAATGCGAATGGTAGTATTGAATATGATCCTGAAAAGATAAACGATGTAGAGTTTGATTTGAGCATTATTGAAAGTTCAAATACTCCTATTTATAGAATGATATCGAATGATTTTCTTTTAAAGATATGGGAGGCTGGTCAGATTAGTATAGAGCAATTATTACAATTTGGGAGTTTTCCTTTTGCTGATAATTTACTTCAAAGTATTCAATCTAATAAAGAAGAATTAGAAAAAGACTCGATGCAAGGAATAAATTCTTCTATTGCTCCAGGATCGAACGTTCCAGATAAAATTAGTTTGTCTTAAAATAATAATTAAAAAAATAGATATGTCGTATAAAAAAGGAGAGTGTGGTAATCCGAATGGTCGTCCTAAGGGTAGTATTAATAAAACTACTCAGAAGATACGTGAATCGTTGTCTGATTTATTGGATGGTTTTTTGCCTTCTTTGAAAAAAGATTTGAAAATGCTGGATCCGAAAGATAGGGTATCTGCGGTTATAAAATTAATGGACTATTATGTCCCAAAGGCTTCTCAGAACATCAATTTAGATCATCGCGTCGACATTGGTATAGAACGTATTTTGAAAGATCTCTGTAAAGAATGTGATGATGATGTTATTGAATAGTAATAATGTTTCGAAGGTAAGCGTTGTAGCTTTTGGTTCAGAAATTATAAGTTTACTGTATGAATTGAGATGGCTTATTGCTTTTTCTTTTTGTTTGATACTTGTAGATTTATGGTTTGGCTGTAAAGAGAGTGTTATCAATAATGTTCATATTCGTAAGAGCCGTGCTGGTAGACGTACGATGAATAAGTTTATCGATTATATGTGTTATCTTCTTATCGGAGGTTTGTTTGGTAAGGCTATCGGTGAGCCTTTAGGTGTTGATATGCTTGTATGTGCTTCTATTATGTTAGGTATTAGTTGCCTTTTTGAGATGGACAGTATAGCGGGACACATTTGCGAAATTCACCACATTGGTAAATTTTCTTTTCGTAGATTATTCATTTCCATTTTGATGAGAAAAAATAAAGATTTAGTAGATTCGTTTAATGACAACAATAAAAATAAATAAGAATGAAAGCAGTTTATCAAATTTCAGAATTGCCAGTGAATGGTGTTCTTGTGAAAGAAGAGGGTACTTTATTACGTGTATGGTTTGATTTTGAGAGTCTTCCTATTGACAACAAGAATAAGGATGCTCTCAAGGATTTGTATTCGTGTGAAATTATAGACGTGGAGAATAGCAGACGTTATGGCAACATTGTAAGTGGTATCGTTACTTCTCGTTACTCTGTTGATGATGTTCAAGCCTTGATGGCCAATTACACGGAGTCGATGGATACTAGTAGTACCCTACTTGCTGAAAAGCGCTCTGAATACATCGCTGAATATGTGTGTTTCCAAAATTGGAGGAAGCACTCTAAAGAGATTGCTTGTAAGGTGTTGGATGAATTGAAGTAATTTATTATGGCATCAGCTCAGGGACATATACTTGTGAGACGTAGGCCTAAAGATGGTAATGATGGTGATAATGCTGTTGTTTATGATATTTTGTGCCCAATTTCAAATTTTGTAAGGAATTCGCTAGGCAATTGGGTTGTACCCGTCGCAACAGCTCAATTTACAAAAGACGGAATTTTAAATACAAATGGCGAAAAATTATATTGCGGTGTTACTTTTACACAAAACCCTGACGGAACAATAACGCAACAATATACTCTACTTATTTGGCGCGGTGCATCACACCCAGATATGCAAGTAGGGCCAGACGTTAGATACGAAAATTTTGCTATTTTGTTTTTCGAAGGAAGTGGAACCCATTATAATTTTACAGCTGGAGAAGTTTATACTTTGGCGGCTTTAGAGACTAAAATCGGCTTTAAAATTGCAAAAACGTACCCTCTAGGAACGTTGAGCGATGGCAAAGATGGGACAAACGGAGCCGATGGAACATCTTCTTTTCCTCGTGCTTGTGGAGAATGGAAAGCCAATAAAACATACGTTTGGGACAAGGACTTTAGGGACGCTTGTTATACCATTGTAAATGGTATAAGTACTGTATGGATACGAGACGGTTACGGGACGCAAGCTCCTAATACAGAGCCAGTTACTGGCTCGCATATTGGGTGGATATTAGGAAACAAAGAAATGTTTACAGCTATTGACACCGCTCTTATTGATGGAGCGGATATTGCAGGTTTTTTATACAGAAATAATGCAATGCAGAGCCGAATAGGTTATTATTTTCAAAACAACGGGACTTTAATAGAAAACAAAACGCAGACGCAAGCAAACGAAGACCCCAACAGAGAAGGGGCGCCTAAACCTGCCAATTGGTCGCCTAATATTTACATGGATGGAAAAAATGGAATAATAGAAAACAGCGGGAGCGTATCAAGCAATACGACAATGTTTTCGCGTAATTTTATGGCAACGTCTAGCGTTTCTGGAATGCTATCTAATAAAGGTACAAGAGATTATAACGCGGCAACAACATCAATGCAATTAAATGATAGAACGGGAATAAGCATATCTTATAGTGGAAAGTATAATCCATTTGAAACTGATACGAAAATGGAATACGACAAAATAAATTTTGCTGTCGATTTAAATAACCCTACCAATAATTATCACGGACTTTTAGAGATCCGTGTTTCTGGAGATTTAAGAACACAATATAACCAGCAAGGCATCAATAACGACACACCATATATACCTTTGGTGTTGAGTACAGAAGTGCACCAATTAACGGAAGATTACAAACCTCCTATTGTACAACAACAACTCGCACTTCTAATAAAAAGTGGGCTAACGGCTGGAATCCGCAAAAAGATTTTTCACGTTATGGGAAGCCAATTGGGGATAACACCTGACTCTTTAGAAAGCGGGGCGGTAATTATTTTAAACGACAATCACACATTAGATTTTGGAAACAATGTTCGTCATCACGGAGATTATTTTTTAATTTTTTGTGAAGGGGCAAATACAAAGATATCAGGAATTTATACTACTACATTTACACCTAGTATTGGGTTGCATATGGCTATTTATGATTATGATAGTATTAATAAAACTGGTAGATGGAGATTTGCGTAATATGCGTGTTTGTTAATGTATAAATGAAGTATATATATAATAACAAATACCTTTGTTGTTCTCTTAAATAGAACTATTAAAACTATGATTAGTACAAGTATAGATATAAAGAAATCAAGTGTTTACGATGAGGTTGCAAAACTAACCTCTTATGTAGGTACGAAGATGATGTTTGATTCTAAAGATTCTTATGAGAAGATATTTACGACAGATGATGATCGTTTACTATTAGAGCGTTTTTGGCGTGAGAGTTTGAATCTGATAACGAATACGTGTAAGAATTTCATTTCGAGTGTTAGTAGTTCTGTAGATAATCAAACTATCGATATGCAAGAGTCTTATCTGTTGGTATTGTCTATGCCTTCAAGTTATGATTCTAATTTATCAGGTTCTTTGCGTGATGCTATTTTTTCGTTTATCGTTTATAGTATTACTTCTAAATGGTTTTCTATCTCTAATAAAGAAGATACTTTGAATTATTTAAAAGAATCGTCTCTTCTTCTAGAAGAGATTCGTAGCAAATTATATTTTAAAAAGAAGCCGATTCGCACGGTTCCAAATTAACAGTTTTATTACAAACTTATAAAATAAATAAATATGAAGAAGAGTGCAAAAATAACTTTTTACAAAAGTGAGTTACTTTATGAGATTCAAAATAAGACCTATTTAACTGGTAAGAGTAGGCAAGGTGATGGTAATTTTGAACAGGTATCCAATATGCAGGCTAGCGAAGAAGAAGAGCATTTAAATCAGATGCTAGAGTCTATTGGTAATAATTTTTTATTGTTGTGTTCGAAATTGTCTGATATGTCTCCAGTCGGTATTGTTAATAATATTGATTCTAAAGATATTCAGATCGATAAGGATGGTATTCTTTTTTTCAATTTATCGATCCCTTCTAATTACAATATGAATTTGATACATAGCATCACTTCTATTTGTCATAAATTTATAATCTATTCGAGTGTTGGTGATTGGTTTTTAATAACGAAACCCGATGAGGCAGATCGTTATTATATTATGGCGAAAAATTCTTTGGTTGAATTGCGTGAGATTATTAATAAACGTGTTTGTCCATCTCGTACAGATCCAATGTCTGTTCCTCCTTCTCCTTCACCTGCTAGCGTTCCTATTTAAAAATAAGAATTATGAATACATCATATTCTATTCATTTGTCTTTAAAACGTAGTTCTTTGCTTTATGAGATAGAGATGGATTCTTATCTTGTTGGCGAGACTATGCAGACCGATGATTATAAGCAGCGTAGCAACATAGAAGATGTTGGTGAAGTTGGCCGTGTTGATAAAATAACGCTATGTATGGAAAAGTCGTGGAACGAATTGCTTCATAAATTGTCACCTTACATAGGAGAACGATTGTGTGCTGAAGTGTCTGTTGACGATAGTTTTATAGCTCGCGAGAGTTATGATGTCACAATTCGCGTTCCTGTTGGTTTTAGCAAGTGTCATAGTGATGTAGTCTGTAATTCGATGCATTCTTATTTGGTGAATAGAACTTTATTTTATTGGTTTGGTATTGTGAAGCGTGATGAATGCGATCGTTATTTTAATTATTCAGAAGAAGATATTCATCGTTTGAATGGTTATTTGAATCATCGTATTGGTCCTATTCGCATCCATCAACATCCGTTTTAGGTATGTGTCTAAAATATAAAATCGGTGTCGCATTTATATGAATGCGACACCGATTTCTCAAAAAAAAATGATGCATTTTTATTTCATTCTTTTTTAAATGCATACTGAATCCACATTTTCCTCTTCATTTCTTTTACTTTCTTTGAGATGTCATCACCATTTATTCCGCCTCCTTTTGTGAAATAGAAACATTCCTTCAGTAGTGTTTTACAAGTAACGCATCTATTTATTCTCCCCTCTTTTTTGTATTTATTGAGTAAATAGTTATCTACTCGTATTAGTTTATTTTTTTCGTTTGGCAACACGTAGTATGTTATTCCCGTTTTACGATGTGCTCTATCTGCCTTAAACACAGCCAATGAATACATTGAGTATGCTTTGATGTATTTTAAAAAACTCATTTTTTCAAACTTCATATATCTATATTAAAAAGTAGCTTCTGTAATAGGTTTCCGAATTGTATTTGTTTTTATTTTCTCTTCTATTCTTTTCGGTAGATCCATTTCGCAGAATGCGATGTATAGACCTATTGCTCTTACCATTAATCTGTCATCGTGTTTTCCGATTATTGCTCCAAGAGCTCCGTTTTGTTTTTTTTCGTACCACAAGTATTCATATATTGCTTCTATTTCCCTTTCTACATATCCATTTTCTTCTATCAATTTCACCAAATTATCTATAATCATAGGTTTTGTAAATGCATTGGTGTGAAATCCCCAACGTTTTGGTTTTCCTTCAGCTATAGATTCTTCGCTTTGCTTTCTGCTATATAGGTTATCGTATACATCTGCGATTTGATTCAGTATGTATTCTGTATGATTTCCATCTGTATCTCTGTCCTTGTCTTTTGTTTCAAGTGTATTACTTTCAATTACTAGTAAAGCTTTTTTGTAGAAAGTAGATATCTGAGCTGCTTTCCATGCGAGTAAATCGTGCCGTATGTGTCCGTGCCATTCTGCAGCTATTGTAGGTTTATCACCCTCCATCATCCAATATCTATCAATGACTAATATATCTGAGAAGTCAGAATTTTTACTTCTTCCTCCAACATCTACAATTACTATGTATCTATATTTTACGTTATTGTCTTCTTCTGGCAAATCCCACACGCTAAATGATCCTTGTTTGTCTTCCACGAATCGTAAATTGTTCAAAGAATTAAATCCAGCTACGTCATCACCCCTGACTTCTCCAATAAATGTTTGTTTTCTGCATGATTTCTTCAATTCTTCTATAAAGTATTCGTTAAATACTTTTGATCCAGAGTGTTTGAAAGCTTCTACATCATCGCTTGGGAATTCTGATGCCATATCTGCATGAGAGTTATATGATTTTCGTTTTGAGATATACCATTGAATTGATTCTAATGTTGCTCCCATTTGAAATATCTTCCAATAATACATTCCGCTTTCTGTTCGATTGCTCTCTTTTGTGTTCATTCGATTTTCGTATAGCTTTTTTGCAAATTTTCTACGCAAATTTTCAGATTCGAACTTAATGGAATACATTTCTATATCAAACCAAGCAATAAAAACAGCTTCTCTATCACTTGTTTTATCTATTGCAGAAGACCATTCTTCATGAAAAAAATTACCTGTTCCATTAGCAGTACTTTCAATTATATCCATAGTTAGAGGCAGTATAGGTATGGATGAAGATACGGAACGTATAATATCTTCTGGGCTTTTCCCGAGTGTTTTTTTCCAAAGTGCTACTTCCGAATAGTGCACAAGAGAAATATCACCTCCTCTTATGTTGTCTGGTCTTTCTGCCGTTCCTATGCAAATCACGCAATCTCGAACAATAGACTTGTTATATGATAAGATAGCATCGTTATGAGATCCTTCATATGGCATTAGCTCTAATTTATCACCATTTTTTAAATTGAGCAATTCTGGTGGATATTCAGAAAGCATTTTTGTATACATAGCTCTAATTTTTCTAGATGTTCCACTATCTTGAGCCACAATTGCGGAATAAAATCCTTCTTTATGCACCAACTGTATCCAAGCCATATACATTTGTGTTAACGTTGATCCCCCCCATTGTCTTGCTTTCAGCAAAATCACTCGTATTGGTTTATGCGATAATCTCTTTTTTTCAAATACTGTCAATAGTTTTCTTTGAGCTATATTTAATCGAAAAGGGATATTTTTTCCTCCATATTTATTTTTAATTCTAACATATGAGTAAGCCCAAAAACAGAAGTCGTGCTTGATTCGCAATTTTATAAGTTCAGTTACTAGTTCTTCATGAGCTCGTTCGTAATCTTCTGGTTCGATCTTTAACCGATTCAAAACGTTTTGAATACTACCATTTTCTCTTAACAATTTCACCAATCTAATATTTTTCATACTCATTGGCAAGTATTGTACTGGTAATATATAATCATCTATCAATATTTTAAATCGTTCCAAGACGCATCCTTTCCCAGTCAGAGGATTAAACTCCCGTTCTATATCATTAAGTCGAGATGTGTTTTCGGATATAATTTCATCTACAGTCATACTGATATAATTTATACATCTTGATGAACGCTCCTATTAAAAATCCACATAACCAACAATAAAAATGAAGAGAAGCATTCATATAAGGGAATAAAAAACCAATCATTAAAATAATAAGGTTGAAACTTATAAACATCCAAAATCTACTGCTTTCTGCACAACTCAACCCAATCATAGCGAACAAGATACCAGAGCATCCTAATGTTGGGTATTCTGATTCAGAAAAAAAAGAGCAAACTAGACTTATTAAATAGAGTGTTGGTATTAGAAAAAGTGTACGTATAACTTTCTGATTTATCACATACCACAAGCTATAACAGTTTAACAATAGATGTATAGCACTAACGTGTACGAAACAAAACGTAAAATGATTCAACAAAGGAGATCCTTCTTTGTATCCATAACGATTAGACTCTGGTAAAAAGATATAAGTCAAAAATAAGACTACTATAAATATCGCTTTAATGAACCGCATCTTCGTTTTTTTATATAATGAATAATTACTTTTGCGCTTCCTGCTGTAAGGTAGAAACAAGGAGCTTCCTGTGCTAAAACCCCATAGACCAAATTCAATAAGTTATGTTCGTGACGTTCTAATTCCAATTGATTAATTCGACGGTAGATTTCAAAGTACATCTTCCGTTTATTTTCATTCATACTAGATAAGTCATCACCATTACGCAGGCGTAGCATAATTAAATAAGCTCTTTTTTCGGATACCCAGAAACGCTTGCTTTTGTGCTCCACGATTATAGACAGCATATCATTTAGTGTTGTTCCGTTTGGGCTAGTCAAAAAGACATAACGATAAACGTCCATTAAATCCTTGTCTCTTTCTTCATAATATTCAAATTTCGATTTTCCCATCTTGTATTTTATATAAGTTAAGAATGATATAACCACAAAGTTAAATATTTTTTTTATACTATGTTAATGCATAAAACATCTGATGCTTATTTTTGTTTTACATTTGCTTCAGATAATATAAACACAAAACATTCGTAGTATGGAAGAAGATGATATTCAGAAGATTACAAGTAAAAAGGAAGCATTTTTAAACAGGCAAAAAGAAAGGTATCCAGATTCTAACTTTGAAGATGAAGAGGAGCTTTTCGGTAAAATAAACGATGATTACGATGCTTACGATGAAAAAATATCTAGGAGTAGTGAAAATGAAGAAAAAATAGCTAATCTTTTCAACAAGGATCCTAGAAGTGCTTCCTTCTTGATGAATTGGAAGGATGGTAAGGATCCTCTTATTTCTTTGATTGAAGAGTTTGGTGATGATTTTAGAGAAGCCTTAGAGAATCCAGAAATGAAAGATAAATTTGCAGAAAGTCATGCTAAATATTTGGAGAGGCAAACAAAGAACAAATCACTACAAGAGCAAGCACAGAAAAACTTAACAGATGCATTACAAAATTTAGAATTAGCTCAAAAAGAGTTGGGGTGTTCTGAAGAGGTAGCAGATAAGGCCTTTAAATTGTTCGATAAGGTTCAAGATGATGCCATCATCAACAAAATAGATAAAGAGACGTGGTGTTTTTTTATAAAAGGAGTTACGCACGATGAGGATGTTCAATTGGCGAATCACGAAGGAGAGATAAAAGGGCGGAACGCGAAAATAGATATTAATAAAAAGAAACAAACTGTTCCTTATGAAATACCTCCTACTCTTTCTGGTAATTCAAAAACGAACGAAGAAGGTAAGAGCGTTCGAAATTTAGGTGCGATAGACCGATATGCAGACGATTCTGCGGATATTTTCAACAGAGGAGGAGGAATTAAAAGAAAAAGATAATTTATTAATTAAATATAGATAGAAGAATGAAAAAAATCAATGTTGGCTTCTTGTGGAGCTTATTATTATTTATTGTAGGGGCTTTATTAGGCTCTATAACTGGCTTGATGATGGCTGCATCTGCTCCATTAACAGATGGAGGAAAGCAAACTGCTTCTGGCATAAATGGTCAAGGAGCTTTAACAGAATCGGGAGGTAGGGAAGATGTAGAAAGAATGTACCTTAGCGATGTTGACAAAAGGGTCACTAAAATACGTCCTATGGCAACTCCTATCGACCAGATATCTAGATATGCAAAAGCTTTGGACTCTGCTAGTATGGAGATTGTCTACTATTCTGTAGGTACTAAACCTATAAAAACGACTTTATCAACTGCTATTACAGCACAAACTTCAGGTAGTACGATACCTCTTGTTACGAATGATAGTAGTATGTTTGATTTAGACGACACGATACGTGTTGTAGGTATAAAAGGGTTTGTAGATGGTACAGAGGTATCATCAAAAGAAGATTTGGTTTTGTGTGTTTCTGGTGTTGATACGAATGGTAATCCTACTGTTTTTGCTGTAAATGGTAAAAAGAACAACACTGGTTCTCCTATCTACTTACCTGCGATTCCTGCAGGAACAACCATCATTAGAATGGGTAAAGCTTGTGGTGAGCTCGATGCACAAACTGCTGCATTTGCAAACATTCCTACTCCTGAGACACAGTACTGTCAAAACTTTATGATGCAAATAGAAGAGTCAACCTTCAATGCTATCGCATCGAAAGAGGTGGATTGGACCTTTAGTGATCTGGAAGAGGACAGTGTGTACGATATGCGTATGGGTCAAGAATGTTCTTTCTTGTTTTCAGCAAAAGGAAAGTTCAGACATCCGATTAAAAAATCCCAAGACATTTATTTTACACAGGGCTTATGGTGGCAAGCTGGTAAGGATCTTATCGTAGGTGAATGGGATACAACAAAGAAAGAAGCGATTATTTCGGATGATGAACTTGTGAACATTACAAAAGACTTATTTACGGGTGTTGGCGCAGGTAATAAGCGTAAAATTCTTTTTGCAGGAAGTAATATGCTTGCTGCTTTCTCTAAAATAAAAAGCGAAAAGTTTAGACTTAAAGATAGTGTAGAGGTTTGGAATCTTAAATTCAAAAGTTTTGATACAGATTTTGGAGAAATATTGGTTATTCATCACGAGCTTTTTGACCAAAACGATATGAGTGATTGTGGTTTCTGCATGGATCCTGCCTTTTTGACAAAGAAAACTCACGTTGCTTGGGACAGAAGTGTTCTTGATTTAAAATCTGCTGGTATTCGAAATGTGAAAGCGGTATTGTTACAAGAAGTATCTTGTTTGTATCTTAGATACAAAAAAGCACATGCACGTTTAATTTTGGCAAAAGCATAAAGTTACTTTTTTTATATTGATTGGTTGGGAAAGATTGGGGGGGGGGAGGAGAACTAAAATCCCTCTCTCGATCTTTTTTTTTACATAATAAATAAGATAATGAAAACATACTATTCTAAAAATGACCTTAGTTTTAATTTAAGACTAAATAAAGGTAGCAAACACATTGTATTCAACCCCTTAAGCACAGGAGGTGGAATATATAGCACAAGCGATGAAGAGGAGATAGAAGCTCTTGAAAATAGTTCTCTATTCAATCAGTTCTACAGTTTGATAGAACAAGGTAACGATTCCACAGAAAACGAGCTACAAAAAAAAGTGATCAGTAAAGAAATGGAAAAGATAGAGCATATCACCAATGCAGCAGATGCTAAAATTTTTTTAATTGAAAGAGGTTATAATGGAGACAAAAAAAGCAAAGAAGCCTTGAAAGAAGGCGCTAGAAATATGGGTTTTGAGTTTCCGAATCTAAAATAAAAATAGAATGGCAATTTACAAGGTAGATGATATTATAAAAGAGGTTAGGATTTGTTTTGATGAAAACGAAACAAGTACTCCTCTTATAGATGAGTGTAACGAGCCTACGTTGAGCCTAAATGCCATTATTAAAAATAACATAAGAAGTGCAGCACGATCTGTTATTGAATATAGTCCTACCCGATTATTAGATGATGGTATAGATTTTATAAGTGCTATAAGATGGAAGAACTCAACGGCTCCAGGTATTGGCATGGGAAGCATTTCACTTCCTCCTGATTTTATGAGACTTGTTATTTTTAAAATGAGCGAATGGAATAGGCCTGTTACCAATGTGATCTATGATACGGACCCTACTTATTATTTGCAGCATTCTAAATTTTCTGGTATATCAGGAGGTGTAGACAAACCTGTTTGCGCGATAACAACGGATAAGACAGGTAAAAGATTTGAGTTTTTTTCGTGCAAAGCAGGAAGTTCTTCTCACATAGATGTTGCACAATACATACCCTATCCTGATTTTAAAAATATTTCGAACATAGAATGTATTGATGTATGCAAAAATCTATACATTCCATTTATCTATTATTGCACTGCACTTTCTTTTTCGATCTACGAGAACCAAGAGAAATCAAATTTATTATTTTCTATCGCTAAAGATTATTTGAAATGACAATATCAAAAGACATTCATTTTTTGGGTGAATATAGAAATTTAGAAGAGGTCTATCAATTATACCCCTACGGTGGTGCAATAGGAGACTATATTTTTTTGAACAAAGAAAAAGTTTTTTGGAACGATACGTTTCGTATTTGGGGTGATAAAAAAACGATACCCTCTCCGACAGAAGATCATACAGATATCAATGGTAATCTAAATGTGTATGGTGATGTTACGATTTCGGGTACGTTGACCGTAAAGAGGATACACTGCCCTGACTACAATGATATATTTCTACAGATAGAAACGAATGGGGACCAATTCCTTGCCTACGGTGAGTCGATTACGTTGAAGTGTAAGGTGATGAGAGGCTTCGAGAACATTTCGAACACGGTTACACAATGGTGCATCAAAAGACAATCTGGTGACACGGTAAATGACAATGCTTGGCTTCTCAAGGGTAAGGTGAAAAACTTTGCTGGATCCATTGACATTTGTTTTACTTCTGAAGAAAATGACCTTTCTACCACGAGTCTATCAGGTTCGACAGAGTTTACCATCACGGCAAGTGGTGATCATTCTGTCATTGCAAAAAGTATCATAACAATTTAACAATCTAACAAATGGAAACAGGTAGAAAAAGTATTCGAAGGGACTTTTCACCGCTGACCCTTGCCGTATCTGTTGAGGTATCAACTCCTAACAGTCCTGCTACTCAGGTGTATAATGCGAGTATAAATCAATATGAGCCAGACAGAAGTATTACTCCGACAGTGTTAGCTCCAATGGTGGTGGCACGCGCCAATGATGGAAGCTGGATGGATACACCTTGCACTGAATTTCTAGCAAATGTAACGTGGCTAGATAGAGGTAAAGACATTTCGACACTTCAGGATTGGAAGAACAAGTATTCCATTGGAACTGGAGCAGAAGACCGCGGTTGTCTAAAGATTTTCAGGAATTTAAGTCCTAAGCATACTTGTGAACTCGTGATGCATGCAGAACTAGTTGATAGTCGATTAGGCATATTACTTCCCGTTACTTCTGATCCAGTAATACTTTACACTTCTGACAAAAGCGAGGACAAATATTCTTTATCAATCGATGAGGATTCCATCATTACATATAATCCATTTCTAGATAAACTGTCTCTTTACAATTATAAGGTTGCAAACAAAATGATTAGCCCTGATACTCGTATAGAGACATCGTCAATGGATAGCAATTCCTACGACCGTAAAATAAATATATCCCTCTACAAAGGTGGTAAAAAGATGGAAAACGGATACACGGTGAAGTTATATACTATTATAAATAACAGTAATATAGAACTAATTTCTGGTTGTTACGAGATTGTGAGCATCAACGAGAGATGTATTACCCTAGACTTGCGAATGGTAGAAAAGAGAGAGTATCTTATCAAAGCATTTATTGGTTCGAAAGAAGTGGACCATCAAGTGCTATCTGTAGGTAGATCCTATCAACGTTATACATGCGAGCCCACGAACGGTACTGGTATACATCCGCTAGATACGGAGCGATATGACATTGCAAGAGTGTCGTGGAACGGTAGTGTGGTGGATTGTCCAGAAAGAGTTTTGAAAATTTTGTGGAAGACAGATACATCTTCTCTTAAAAACAATTTTTTAAACGAAGGTCGTGAAACTATTTTTAAGCTGAAAGATACGGGTATAGGAGACAAAGCTGGAGATGATTGGATTGACGTTTACACGGAGTCTTCTCAAAAAATAGCCTATTCACAAGCTGTGGACGATCTTTCGAACTTGCTCACTGATAAACAAGGTAATAATTTAATACTTAATTAATGATGATATACGTAATTGCAGACAAAGTGAAGTGTGCGGATTCTGGATTCTCTACCTCAACGCACCGTGTGAACGGAAACCTCATGTTGCTCAACGAGAAAGAGGTGATAAACAATGTAGCGCTTAGCGGTATGAATTTGAGAGAGAAAATGATACCCATCAGTGGAAAGGATTATACTCTTTCTGAAATAAAACAAGTAATGAAGGAAGGAGGTTGGGATGAGTAATTACAGTGCCCAAAACAGCATTACGATTAAACGCTTAAGAAATGGTGACAGTCTTTTTTTGACGTTTGACAACAACGGTAAATCTCTTTCTCAGGGTATCAACGAAACCTCTGGAGCTGTATTCCCAGACTGGGAAAAAACTCCTGCAGAGCAACCTATTATTACGCCAAAAGTATCCTCTTCAAGAGGTCAATCGGTGTCTTTGTCTCTACATAATTGGGGTTACAATGGTGCCCCCTTAATTTTCAGTGGTATAACAGAGGGAGGATGGACGATGGACAGCACTTCGAAGTTTAAACGACAAGTGGACACAGGTTCGCTCAAAATTGTAAAAAACTTGGCTAGTAAAGTGAATTGCGCATCAGACAGTTTGACCTATGAATGTATTGCGACAGTTGGTGGCATTGAATATACTCTGAAAAAGAGTATTGATATTGTGATTCATAAAATGGCTGCTTCGTCATACTATGGAACCTTACTGTCTACTTTGACTCAGCTAAACTCTAATCAAGGTCAAGAAAAAGCGACTCTTAAAACGGAGCTTTGGCTAGAGACGTCCTCTATTACAAACTATACTGTAAATTGGTATAAGGACGATACGATTATGGCTGGCACTGCAAAAACTAGGGAGATAAGCAGATTGGATGTGGACGGTACTCAACTATTTATTGCGGAGTTTGTGGTTGGAGATGTGGCTGTTTACAGATCTGCGATCCGAATTATCGATGTATCTGACGACATACAGCTCTACCTTACCATTACATCTTCGAACAAAGAGGTGGATACAGGTAAACCTGTTACGGTAAGTGCTACGGTAAGAAACGTAAAAAAGGAAACTAATGTGGTTCTTCCTGCTACTGCTGTGTGGCGCACGGATGTGATGGAAAAAACGACTTGGAAAGTGCTAAAAACCTCCTCTTCGAGTAGTATCGAAGTGACAACTTCAGAAACAGACCTAAATGGGTTACAGAATGATGTGGAGGTTACGTCGGAGGTAAGTTGGACTGATTAATCAAATAAATAAATAAAAATGGCAAATAAAATTTTAGGGGAGGTAGACCTCGTTAGTAGTATATTGAGAAACAATTCAGTGATGGTAGAGGTTGGTGGAAGCGTGAGACGTATCACGCTCGATAACTTTATGAATGCTATCAATTCTGGTGATGAGCAGTTACTTCGTCAAGTGGCGTGGGGCGTTCCACTGAAGGAGTCGTTGCAATCTTCTCCTGCTTGGGGTGTGGTTGGTAACCGAAACATGTGGGAGGAGTACAAAAGTAAATGTGGTCGTCACTTGGTGACGAACACTGGCAAATCGGCAAAAATATCTCCAAACAATAGTGCTATGTTTTCGGACGGTACACCCGTAGACGAAACTCGTGGTCACGTTATGTTTCGTGCTCCACGACTGTATTACGTGGTGAAAAACGATGCTACAACAGGAGTTCCATACCTATGGATGAGTCAGATACCAATTGGTGGTAAGTTTATTGATGACACGTGCGTTGGGGCGTACAAGGCTAGTAAGAGCGGTCCGGCTTTGGTTAGTCGATCTGGTGTGATTCCTGCAGGTTCTATCACGATAGATCAATTTTGGAGCGCAGCTCAAGTGAACGGTTCTCAATTTGGTCTTGCTAACTATGACTTTACGCGACTAATGATTATGCTAAATTTATCGGAATATGGTAATCCAAATGTGCAGACCAACATAGGCTACGGTATAGGAGGTAGTAGTTCGCTAGATTTGTGGCCATCGGCATCTAATTTGCTCACTGGAGCTACCAAAAGCCTAGGTGACGAATCTGGTAAAATAGATATTGTTCTTACGAATGGTTCGATCACAGGTGTGTCATGCTCACGCGTTAACTTTCTTGGTGTTGAAGACCTTTACGGATGGCAGTGGGAAATTCGACAAGGGATGTACTTTGGTTGTGCGAATAACACAGCACAAAACGGTAGCGAGGTATTTGTGTACGATGGTAACCGTATTCCGTCTGTGGCGGAGCTATCCACTCATCCATCAGGAAAGTATCGTCAGTTTTCTCGCCTAACGACAAGTGGATTTATTGCAGAAATGACACTAGGTGAACACTTCGACATTATGGCTCATAAAATAGGAGGTGGTAGCGAATCGTATTGGTGTGACTATACGTACAATAACACAATTGGTCAGTTGTTGCTGGTGGGCGGGTCTGCGCATCTCGGCTCGTTCTGCGGTCTCGGTTCTGCGAACTCGTATCTCGCTTTTTCGTGTGCGTCTTCGCACGTCGGCTCTCGTCTTGCTTATTATGGGAAATTGCAAGAGATGAACGGAAAAGAATTATCTGCTGCGTAGCAGCTCGAAAAAATTGTCTATAAAAATCCCGTAAGGGTAGGTAGAAGGGGGCTTCTTGTTGCTGGTGGGCGGGTATGCGAATAACGGCTCGTTCTGCGGTCTCGGTTATGCGAACTCGAATAACGCTTTTTCGTATGCGAATTCGAACATCGGCTCTCGTCAAACTTAAGTGCGGTTCTTAACGGACACGCGCCATCGCTCCCCGAGCCTTGACCCTGCATTGAAATACGTGCAGCGTAGTGAGTTAAAAACTTGCGATGTCAGAAAAAATAGAATGCGTAAAAAGTCTGTGGTGTGCGAAAACAGACAAGCAGTGTTAGTAGGCATCTGCTCCAAAGCTCTGGGCGGGTTATCTAAGCAAGCAATAGCAAGCAGTAAACGAGGTAACAAAAAAACATCCCGAAGAGGGACTAAAGTAGTTTGAATAAAAAATAAACTGATATGACAAAAAAAGTAGGATACATCCTTGAGAAAATAGCAGACCTAGACAACTTGAGAGCTGCTGATATGGAAGCTCAAAAAGGGAAGGTGAATAGGAATAGGCACATCCGCCGGCACAATGCTAGGGCGGAAGAAGACTTGCTTCTACTGAGAGATATGATTTGCAACCTTGATTTTCCTCCTCCAAAATTTACAACTATGCTTATTAAAAGTGACGCTGGTAAGGTTCGTAAAATTGTAAAGCAAAATTATTTTCCGTGGTGCATTGCCTATCATGCTATCCTTCGTGTGATAGGTCCTATCATTGAGCGTAATAGTATAAACGACACTTTTGCTTGCGTCAAAGGTAAGGGATTACATTTTGGTGTGCAGCGAATGAAGCGCTTAATGCGCTTGCATCGAGAGCTGAAATGGTTTTGGAAAACGGACTACAAAAAGTTTTACGAGAGTACACCTCACTCTTCTATTCTACTTGCACTGAATCACAAGTTTAAAGACGCTCGTTTTATCAAATTAATTGAGATAACCCTCTTTGGCTACGAATCGGGAGAGGATATAAAAAAAGAATTGCGCGATGAAGAAATTCGGAAAAAGAGGTTTCCCAATCGGTGCCTACATAAGTCAGCCCATCGGTACATTTGTAATAGGTAGCATAGACCATTATATGAAGGAAGTGATGCGAGCGAAAGGCTATCTTCGTTACTGTGATGACACGGTAGGACTAGCTGCTACGAAAGCAGAAGCACGTTCTCAGATGCAATCTTTTAGCGATTTGTCAGAGCAATTGGGTTTGGTTGTAAAATCAAACGCGATTCTTTCTAGGATTGGTAAAGAAATAAAAAATGAAAAAGGAAGAAAACGAAAACGAAGTAAGAAGAGGTAGAGCTATTGATTTTTTGGGCTATTGCTTTACGCCCGAGAACGTTCGTCTTCGCAAGCGTATCAAACAAAACTTTTCTCGTAAGCTAAAGTCAGCGAAAAGCGAAAAAAGGAAAGCTGAAATACGAGGCAGTTACAAAGGTTGGTGTAAGTGGTGCGATGGAAAGCATTTATGGACCGTAATAACACATACAAAAATGAGTTTTGCAGAAAAAGGTATTAAGGCGAGTGGTAAAACGAAAGACGGTAAGAAGTTTTTCGATGTTCCGAACATCCGTTTAATGGATATTCTAAACGTTCCAATCTGTGTGCTAGACTTTGAAAAAGGAGTTAGCACAAAGCAGGGAGAAGATCGGTATTGCGTTCTATTCGAGAAGGATGGGAAGCGTTATAAATTTATAACAAACTGTTACAATATAAAAGATGTGCTTGATATGGCACGAGAAAAGGAAACAGAAGAAAACGAGCTCGTATTTCCTGTTGACAATGTCATTGTTCGCAGGCGTAGTATTGGAGACGGTAAAAGTGCTTATTATTTTGAAGATTAACAATTAAAAAAACAAATGAAATGAAATCGAGTAAAAAACTAATGGATGCTATTCGTGATTTTGAAGGTGTGTCATTAAAATCCTATAAATGCCCTGCGGGAGTGTGGACCATTGGTGTTGGTCACACAAGAGGTGTTAGAGAAGGTCAGACTATAACGAGTGCTCAGGTTGATAGTTTATTAAAAGGAGATTTATTGCCGTGTGAGAGTTATGTGAATAGCCTCCGCCTATCACTTACTCAGGGTCAATTCGATGCTCTCGTAGATTTTTGCTTTAATTTGGGCGAGACGAATTTGGGCGATTCTACCTTGCTTAAGAAGGTGATTTGCAAGGCTAGCGAAGAAGAGATAAAGAAAGAATTTTCTCGCTGGGTATACGCTGGTAAAGTGAAGTTAATTGGTCTTGTTAGAAGAAGAAATTGGGAGGCGCAACGCTATTGCGAAAAAAGATGAAAAAATTCATTGTTATCTCTTTTTCTTTCTGTGTTTTTGCATTGATTATCAGCATAAAAAGCTGTGTAACTATAAAATCTGACCGAAACAGATTGTTGATGAATCAACAATCTCTATTAGGTCGCACGAATTATTACCGTACAAGAGACAGTCTTTCTGCTGCATCAGTAGAACGCCTTGAGTTTTCGAAAAAGGAGCTTGAGAAATATGATATGTCTTTAAAAAAAGCGTGTGACAATCTTCGTATAAAAATAAATCGTTTACAATGCGCAAGTACCTCCTCAACGCTCACTAAATACGAAATAACCACCATACTACGTGATAGTATTGTGGTTAGGGATAGTGTTGTGATAGATACCGTCAAGTGTATTAGCTATCAAGATTCTTGGCTCTCTTTTCAGGGTTGCACTAGGAATGGTACCACTTTTGATGTGAGCATTGAAAGTCGTGATACTATCTTTACCATTGTTCACCGAGTTCCTAGAAAGTTTTTATTTTTCCGCTTTGGACTAAAGGGTATCCGTCAAGATGTTTTTTCTAGAAATCCTCATTCTAGGATTGTGTATACACGATATTTGGAATTGAAAAAATAAGATGTGATTACATTCAAAAAAAGCTACATGGTCTCTATTCTTTAGAAACCTTGTAGCTTTTATGAATATGATAGGTAGAATATATCGTTCTATCTCCCCGTGTTTTTATTATCTTAATTTATTATTTCTCTTTACTTCGAATATAATAGAAGCTCCTGAAAGAGATTCTCCATCTTCTAGTGTTGTGTGTATCACGAAGATGAAATATTTGTACGGTGTTCCATGTATTGAGTATATTATGTGTTGTATTGAAGATGTTACATAGTGTAGATTGAATCCATCGTTTGAACCGTATATGGCGAACGAAACATTTCCTTTTTTAAAAACTCCTCTTTGTATGATTTGTTTTATTGTTTTTGTGAATTGTTCATATCCTTGTATTTTTATGGGTCTTGTGATGATGAATCCGTCTATTTTTTTTGTTCTGTCTTCTTTGCATGCGTTGTAGAGTATCATTTTGTTGTCTGCTTGACAATCTCCAACGATTAGTGATGTAGGATAATCGTTTATTGTGTCTATGAATTTTTGTGATAAGACTCCCCAATTTTTATATTTTAGCGAGTAGATATAAGAATAGGGTTGTGTTTTGTTTGTTATGATTATTCTTGAGTTTACATAATCGTATGCCATTTTGCAGTTTTGTATAAATTGCAAGAACGGTATGTATGTGAATTGCTTGTCTTCTATCTTCATTGCTTTGATGATGGAAGAGAAATTAGGCATTGGGAAGTTGTATTTTATTTTTTCTCCTCCTATCCTTTCGCTGATGGATAAACTTTCTACTCCTTGTAGTATCATTAGTCCTCTTTCTGTGCAGAATGCTATTGCTCCATCAATTTGTAGTATTGCATTTTTTGACAGTAAAACGTCTCTTGTTGCTGGTTGTTTTGTAGAGAACGTCCCATCTGCATTTATTTCTATTGCCCAAACACCTTGTGATGTGAATGCGTATAATGGGAATTGTCCGAACTGTCCTTGTGATAGCGCTTGCGTGGCTGAGCAAATTGCAATAATTTTACCATTTCCTACTGTATTTCTAGAATTAGCAGGGAAAACGAATGGGTTATTGATGGTTGATGAGAACATTTTACTTTGCTCTGCATACCAATTGTTTTCTGTTGTTTTAGGTAGTGTATCGTATTCTGGTAATCCACTGTTAGCTATGTATGTTATATTTAAATCGTTGCATAGTTTAGCATTTGGTATTTTTATATTGTAGGCGTTATTTTTTAATTCTAATCCTGCGAAGAAGAATGCTCCATTTAACAATTCGTGTTGTTTTAGGTTTATGTCTGCGTATGCTGCATCGCACGTTCTGAATAGTATCATTCTGTATGCATCTGTGTCTGGATAGAAAACGAATCTAGGAAATGAAGTTGCTGTATTTTTTAGTTCTTCTGTATCACTCTTGTTATATGGAGCTCCGAATATAGGTTGTGAATGATTTGTTTTTATGATAATTGTTTTCCCGTTTTTTCGTATGTATACGTATGTTTCGTATGCTGTACGTTCATTGAACGTATTTTCTTGGTTTCTGTTTTGGAACTGAAACATGGTGTCTGTTGGGTATCCTATGTATGCTTTTTGCTTTATGTCTGCAATGTTTAACTTGTTGTTGTATACGTATTCTACTTCATTTTTTATATTGTTGTGCGACTGGTAATCGTCATTTAGTGTTTGTTTTGTTTGTAAGTTTTTTAGGTAGTTTTCTTCGAATTCTATTGTTTTTCTTCCATCTTGTTTTTTTATTTCTTCGATTTGTATGCTTTTTACTTTGTAGAACAACGATGTTTGTTCTATTTTTTCTTTCATTGTTTGTTCTTTGAAAGAAGGTAGCGTTAAGAATATGTATGGAATGTTTATTCCGTTTCTTTGTGACGACGCTCCTGTAATCGGAGCGTCGTAGTTAATTGCTTTTAGATTGCAAAGTGTGAATGTGCCCCAAAAATCTCGTTCTTTGTTCAGATGTGCTGTTGTTGATCCTATTCTTCCTTGTATTGCATTTGTGATGGATGATAACGATATTCCTGAGAATTCATTTTGATTTTCTTCTGTTGTTAGGAATTTAATTTCTGTTATTTTTTCGCTTTTGTCGTATGTATAAATTGGTGCAGAGATGAATATATCTATTCCCTTTATGATATCTTTCCAGATATCAAGTTCTGTATTATTTACGGGTTCTCCTGTATCATTGTTGACACAAATTTTACCACTTCCATCGTTAACGAAAAAATACTCTAGTTTACAGCAAGTTGCTGCAATGAATGGATAAAAACAGTGTAGTCTTGTTGTAGCTGGTCCTAATGAATAGTTGTATGCTGCTATATATGGTACATTTTTAGAATTAGGAATCATTAGAACTGGTGCTGAGTGCATGGTGTGTGTTCCATCGTACATTTTATAGGCATATCTTACAAAGAATGGGAATATGAACGTTCCTTTTTTTTGTGCTTCTGCTATGAATGTATTTACCATTCCAAGTATATAGGTATTATTTTTTTCTAACCGTTCTGCTTCTGGTCCATCGTACTGTAAAAGTCCTCTTTCTTCGAATTCTATTTTTTCCTTTCTATCTGATTGTTTAAATTCTCCTGATAAAGAGAAATTTATTTTTGTCATTGGTGGTTTTTTCCCTAGTAGTTGATATTTATCTTCTTTATAGATAGCATATTCCATACCTTCTGACGTATTGATGACGATTGTATTCCCTATTGCCGCTACTGAATTTATTTTGCTGTTTATATTTGTGCAAATATTTTCTCCTATTTTGTTTAAATTTTCGTCTGTTGCCCAAATATCATTGTGTATGACTGTGCTGTTTTCTTGTACTTCATATCGATGAATGATATAGTGTTTGTACTCTGATGTGTGATGTATTGATATTATTTTTGTGTTTTCTATTAGTTTGTTTATTTCCAAAGGTTTTTTGATATTAACAATACTATTGTTTTCGTTGATCAGGTTTACGGATGTTTCTAAGTCTCCATCTGGTGCGATGTTGTTTGCTGGCTGTATGGTTATACCGTTGTAATTAATTTCTGTTCGCATAATTTACTCTTGTTATGATTGGTAGTAGCGTTTTGTTTTCTATTTTTATAGGGGTTCCTACCCTATAGCATGCGTTTTTGCTCTGTCCCCCTTCTAGTGTGATTACTTTTTCACAAAGTTCTTTCCAGTAAGCTCTCATAAATGCGTCTCTTTTTTTTGTTGTTCTGCATATTCCTTTTGTCCCATTGTTTTTTTGATTATTTTTTGACGCTACATATAGGTACATTTCTCCATCTATTGGTGTAATGTTGATTGCGTCTCCATTTTCGATGTTTAATATCCTTGTTACCTTTACGGATATTTCTATCAATCCATTTTTTTTAAATTTTATATCGTGTGTTGTATTTGACGCTATTGGCTCCATATTTTTATATTTGAATTAGGTTATATATTTTTGTTTCGTTTCCGTTTTTATCTTTTATTTTTTTGGGTATTGCCATTAGTTTTATTTGTTCTGTATCTTCTTCTACGTTTAGTTTGTAGAACAGTTGTGGCACGTTTGGTGCGTTAGGTGTGAATCCGAATGATTTTGTTTTATTGCTGTATGATACGATGTAGCTGTATGCTGTTTCTGTAAATTTTTTATTTACTTTTATGATCGAGAAGCATCTATCTGTTTTGTTCCATGCGACGAACAGGAATATATTTTTTTCTATGTCTTCTGATATTTCTTTTTTTGCTCCTAATTCTTTTGCTAATTCTTTTGATAGATGTATTGCTCCATCTGAATTTTTAAATTGTTCTATGATTACGTATAGTTTATTGTTCTTCATTTTACGGAGTTGTTTTGTATATTTTTAAATGGTACTTGAAAATGTCTAATTACTAGTTCCTCTTTTGTTTTGAATGCTACTATTTTAAATGTTTTAAAAAGTCTTGTATTTTTCCACGTATTGAATGCTTCTAATTTTGCATTTTTTTTCGAATCATAGAACTCTGATTTTATGAAGTCTATATTTCCATCGAAGAAGACGATCGCGTAGTATTTGTATCCAAAAACGTGATGGTATACTTTTTTAAATAATTTGTTTATTGTTTTCATTGTTGTAATTTTATTATTATCCTTTTACCCTACCTAAAAAGGCAAGTTTCATAACATCATATTCTTGATCCAGGATAGCAAACTCCAGCATACAATTATCATCTGCCTGGTCGTTTATTCTGAGTACATCGTAACGTACATTTGAATATCTATCTGTTTCATCAAGATCATCCTGTATTTGCTCATCTGTACGGTTCTCAAAGTAGTATTTGAGGCTCTGGAGGATATGATCATCCAGATATGGTGTAGATAGTTCCTGGGCTATCTTATCCTTTTTTCTTAGTGCATATCTCATTTTAATCTATGAATTTATATGATGATACTCTTTTTGGAAAGCATTCTCTAATCTCTAAAAGAACCTCATTTTCAGTTGGTTCTGTTGGACGTTTACCAAAATTTACCGTTCCCAGTCTGATTCCTTTATGATCATAAACAGCTAAAATGTACTCTTTCATTTTTGAGCCTCCTTTCTGTTGTAAATTGAACGCATAACCTCCAGCGTATCCGCATCGACAATAGCTATACGCTTGTAGTATTTCTCACAAGCAGCAGCAAAACCGCCACACCAAGCACTTTCATCCTCGTACTTCTGAATAACAGTCTTGACTGTTATATCCATGTTAATTGCGTAGTGAACACGTCCGATACGGATTTGATCCTCTGTATCGTGCTGTAGCACCCTGATGCAAATTAAATCTTTTGCCATAATCGTGTTGCATTATGGAGGGTATTTATCCCTCCTAGTTATTATTGTTATTAGTTCTCTCTTGTGAAAAAGTCATAAGCCTTTGTAAACATCATGTATATAGGTTTACCTCTTCCATCTACCAGGTAATAATCTACTCCGTATTTCTCTGCTTCTTCTGCTGTTTCTTTTGTTGCATATTCGGTTGTTCGTATATTCTCAAATTCTGCGAAAAGCATATAAAATTTTTCTTACATAATTTGTTTGTTTTTAGATAAAGTCTATTATTAATAAGGATTTTTTTTTGCAGGTAAATAAGGGTATATCCGCCTCGTTAAAGGCACTTGCATAACAGCAAGGTGGTAAGTAAGCATATATGCCCTTGTCTCTGTAGCAAGCCTCAAAAGGAGCTGAGGAGAAGCTTGAAGTAGTGAGAGGATAAAAATCGTTATCAAATCTATAGTTTATTTTCCAGTCTAATTTATTTGTCGCGTAATTTAATATATTACCGTATCCAAGCTTTTGAAGGTATATACAAAAGTTGTTAAAATTATCTAGGTCGTTTTGAGAAACTTTAGTTTGTTCTAATGTTAAAACTATTTCTACCTTTAGACTTTTTTCATTAATGTATTCTGCTATCTCCTTTAGAGTTTCCTCTATAGTGATAGAGGTATATTCGATTAATCCATGAGCAAAAACCCATTTACCTTTTTTGTTTGGTCTAACTCGTAAATCTATGTATTGCGCTCCAGCTTTAAGTTGGTCTACTATTGATTTATTCTGGCATCTTGCAATAAAAGCAAAAGGTTTCATCCACCATTTAGATACTGGGAGATAAGACATTGAATTATGTGTTCCTAACATATTTTTGTATTATAGTGTTATACGATTAACGAAATAGTAAGAAGTCATTCCACAAATCAATAAACTGTTTCCCAAATTGGGTTGCGCGTTCTTCCGATTTGAAGCAAAGCCGAGAACCGATATACGCATACGCATACGTAGCCGTATTAATCGTATTCGCAAAAACGAAGCCCGCAGCACCTTGTTTTTTGAACCGAGGAAACCATTTGTATTGGTTAGTGTTGTCAAAGTCGGGTACAAATTCATCCGCTTTGTTCCACGCCTCCGCAATAACTATAAGCTTATACATTGCGGTTATTGCTTTTGTATGTTTGTCTACCATTCTGTGTACACATTCTCCGCTTTCGCGACCAAGGTATTCAAGCGAATCTTCATAAGAGTTAATTTTTACGTCCTCCTTGTCAGGCATTTCTACTAAATTGGATTCTAATACAAAAACCTCTTTATTTAGTGAGTTTGCTAAACGTTTCGCTTCCTTTTGCGCTTTTTCTTTACTTGTGTATTTGGCTGAAGAGTAATTTTCTTCATCAAGGCGAAAATAAACTATAAAAAAATTATTTTCCATGTTCTTTGTTTTTTTAATTATTACTTTAATGATTTTATATATGCTATTGCTCCTAAATATTCTTTTAGATATTGCGAATTCTCTTTGTGTATTATTAAAACCCTTTTTTTGAATTCGTTTAGTGTCCCTTTAAAACAGCCACATAATATTAAATCATCTTCAAAACAATAAGTGGTTGTTCTTTTTTCTGAACCGATACAAGAAATTTGTAAATATCTTTTGTCTGTTTTAGCTCTGCTCAAATCTGCGAAACTTATCGCCGCTTTTCTCAAACTATTTGCTAAATGAAAATTTGTTCCCCACAAATTCGACTTGCTAAAGTCTGTGCCTTTTATATTTGTATTGCTTAAATCTGCATTGCTCAAATCTGCATTGCTTAAATCTGCATTGCTCAAATCCGAATAGCTTAACTTTGCAGATTTTAGAGATGAGTAACTAAAATCCGCTTTTCTCAAATCCGTATTGCTTAAATCTGCAAATCTCAGATTCGCTCCACGCATGTTTGCATTTATAAGGCTTATACCTTTTAAGTCGGCCCCTTCTAAACTCACTTTTTCGCTAACTGCTTTTTCAAGTGTTGCTTTAATACTATTGTATTCTTGTGTATTACTGAAGAGGACTTCTCCTTGTAAGTTTTTTATCTCAATAGTTCCGTTACTGTTTTCTTTTATATTGCTTTTATTTTCCATAATTTTACTTGATTAAAATATATTCTTTATACAGCGATTTAAAATTCCTGATTGTAAATTGTTCGGGTTTAAGTTTAATTCCTTGCAGGCTTGTATGAACTCCTCTTCGCAAGTTAGCTTCTTTGTTATGTCCATATTTATAAGTTTTGTATTTTGTTTCTGATTTGTACATATCCCTTACGTTCCACCTCCCTCAGAAGCTCCAAGTCTTCATCGTTAATGGTGCAGGTAGTTTCGCCGTTAAGCGTCATTCCATTTGAAATATTGAATCTCTCTCGTATCTTGTAGATTGCCTTACGATTTCTAGTGTGCCAATAGATGGTTATTATCATATTCAGAACGGGTTATCGTCGTCGTTATCCGAACGGATACTGCCCGATATCGGAACGCTGTCGAGGTGATAGAAGAGTGTCGTAGATGCATTGAAACCGCAAATAAACCGAAGTAAACCGATGTTTCTACCTTTGGCTATGTCGACCATCGAAGTTCCACGAGTATCTACGTTTGAAAACTCTGAAGGGTATGACTTCTTGTTCACTTCCGGACGATAGATGAGAATCACCACATCGGCCGCTTCCGCTATCTGTCCGCTGTCTCGAAGCCTTGCTATCGTTGGAACGGGATTCATCGTATCCCTATTCAACTGAGAAAGGGCTATTACCCAGATGTCGAGCTCTTTCGCCAGATTCTTCAATCTTCTCGCCACATCTCCCATCTGTTGTTCCTTGTTGACTCCCTTCATATTGACGTTGAGAATCTGGAGGTAGTCGATGATTGCCCCGTCTATTCCGTGCTTGAGCTTCATATAGCGAATGGAAGAGATGATGGTGTCAATGTTGGAAGTGCTTCTGTCGTCAAAGTAGATGTCTCTATCGGTTATCTTACAGATACCCTTGTCGACGGCTTGAAGCTGCGATTCAGTAAGGCGGGAATACATTATTTGGTTGGAAGGTACTCCGCTTTCCATTGAAATGATTCGGGAAGTGATTTGTTCTTTCTTCATCTCCATCGAGTACATTGCGATTTTTGCTCCGAAGGATGCAGCGTTTCGCATAATTGATACGGCCAAGCTCGTTTTTCCCATACTCGTTTCCCCAGCAATGATGATCAGATCCGACTTTTGCAAACCGCCCGACTTTGCATCCATCTTTTCAAAACCTGTTGGAGTTCCCGTTATGGGTTTCTTGCCAGTGAGGTTCTCGTTAATGATCTTGTGGACATTCAGCAGAGATTCGTTGAGAGTAGAAACGGTTGTGCTGCTCGACTTGAAGAGAGAAGAAATCTCATCAACAACGTTGGTGGTAACATCGAGTATATCCTCCGACTCGGTGTAAGAGTTGGACACGAGATACTGCCCGATATTGAAAAATCTTCGCCTGATCGACAGATCGGACAATCTTGCGGCATAGGAGTATAGATCGAACGTGAAAGAGTCCGCTACCTTGAGATAATCGCTATGATTAAACACCACACCCATCTCTGTTAGCTTGTTTCTCACGGTTATCACATCGGGACGGTCTCCCGAAGAGGATACCCGAAGAATGGCTTTGTAGATATCCCTGTGGAAGAAGTTGTAGAAAGATTCCTCCGAAAGAAGTTCTCTAACATCTTCCAAGGCGTTGCGATGTGTGATGATCGTTCCTAGAACAGCACATTCCGTAGCATCGTCTCGTAGTTGGATTTTAGTTGTCATATTCTTTTTTTGCCCAGTTAAGTACCGTTCTGTACAGGTTTGTATATCGTTTGCGTAGATCTTTTCGGTTTTCTATCTGCTCGATGGTATCGGCGATTTGCTTACCAGTGTATTTCTCTTTGAGTTTTAGGAGTTCGTTCTCGGTGATTTGAGATGGAAAGTTTTTATGATCGCTGCAGTAGGGAGCTTTTCGTTTTACCCATTCATTGAATTTTAGAAAATCAGAATTTTGAGTGTGTGAAGAAGGTTTACCTTCTTTCTCATCTCCGTTAGGAGATTCTTTATTAATACTTTCTTCTTCTTTATTATCTTTATTTATTTTGTCTACCCTACTGTTTCCTTGCTGTTTCTTTATCGTTTCTTTTTCGTTTCCTTGCTGTTTCTTTTCTGTTTTCTCTTCAGAATTATCGAGCTCACAAACACCACTGTTACAGTGCGTTATATTATTTTCATGTGTTTCTTTTGGTGTTTCCTTGCTGTTTCTTTCTTGTTTCTTTTTTTTGCCCTCTTTCTTACCAAGTGTGTTTCCTTTCTGTTTCTTTCTTGTTTCCTTACTTTGGTTAACGGTGTTGTATTTATCATAATTACAGATGGTTAGAACGGTTTGTACTGTTTCTTTTAGTGTTTCCTTTGTAATCATTTTATCTTGTATTAGTAAGTCCAAAAATGAACAAACTTTCTTCGTCGACCACTTCCAACGCTTGGCTAAAAATCGCAAAGAAACAAGGATTTGACCGCGCTGAACCTCGATAAATCTATTGCCTACAAGTTGCTTCGTTTCTTCAAATCGTGCGCTACGAACTATATCTAGCCATGCTTCAAATCTCGAAAAAATTCGCTCTTCGCACCAAAATGAGTGCTCAAACAATCTCCTGCTGATAGGTATGTAATACTCCATAATCAAAAATACGTGTTGGTTAATTGTTTATATCCAGAGTTTATTTGCCAAAGCCCCTTACCTGATGGATCGACTAATTTTAAATCTTTTACTTCTCCGAATTTCTTTATGTTGTCGCAAAGGTCTACGACCCATCCAAACTCTTTTGAGGGATGTGGACGCATTGCCCTACCGACTATTTGATAGTAAAGAGCCAAAGACATCGTAGGGCGCGCAATTACAATGGTATCGAGTTCTGGGTAGTCAAATCCGGTAGTAAGTACACCGACGTTGGCAACGACGGGTATTTCACCTGACTTGAAAGCTTCAAGGATTCGTTCACGCTCTGTTTTTGGGGTATCACCTGAAATGATATTACATCCAGGTATTGACATTGTAAGTCGTTTTGCTTCTTTCAAAAATCGGGTGAAAACCAGAATCCCTTTTCGCTTTTCAGCTTTTGGATTCATTAATCTTTTGATTACATGAACCAAATATCCATAGAAGTCAATACGTTCGTATTCTCTCAAAACCGATTTGTCCGTGTAGTCGGCACCAGTGGTATTTACTTTCAAATTAAGCTCGTTCCAACCGACGGGATTCATTGAATAGTAGTTCAACTTTGCCAAGTATCCTAAATCTAACAAGGTGGAAATCTGCACGTGATAGATTACATCCTTGAATATAGATGGACGAGTGCGGGTGATGAATTTCAACATCGAACCAAAATTCTGATTAGAGGACAAACGATAAGGTGTAGCTGTCAATCCAAGAACCTTGCATTTAAGAATAGATAGGAAGTCTTTGTACATTCCATCCTTTGGATTCACAAGGTGGCATTCGTCTATTATCACGTTTCTGAAGTGTGTGAATAGTTCGGGATGTCCTTTCACACTTCCGATAGTGTCAAAAGTGATGCGGTTGATTTTCTTCGAATTTAAAGACGCAGAGTAGACGGAGCAATCGAGAACGCCGTAAGAACAAATCTTTTTGAAATTTTGCTCAAGTATTTCTTTTGATGGTTGAAACACCAAAGTGTATCCGTCCAATCGATTGGCAATATCGGCAATGATGAGTGACTTACCGCTACCAGTTGGAAGCACCTCGATGGCGTTCCTTGTTGTCTTGGACCGGAAGAACTCCACCGCTTTTTCGGAGGCTTTTTGTTGGTAATCCCTTAATTTGAACATATTATTTCGGATTTTTGGCAACGCCCCAATTCATACAATCGACATATTTTCTGCCCATTACCTTCAAAAGGAACAAAGCATTTTCTTTTCTTACAAGCATATTCAGCCACTTCATATTCACGATACTTGCCATCATAGCATTTGTGTTTTCTTTTCATATTCCTTTCTCCTTTCGTGTTTTCTAAATCGGTATGATTTCAAATTCGATTCTCGGATTGAGCTTGTCTATAAACTTCTCTGCTACGATCTTCACACAGTTACGATCGTTCTTGATGGCCTTGCATCCTTGCAGACAGTCAAGAACCGTCTTGAAGCAGTTATCAAGATCAGGTCGCTGATTCTCGTAGAACACGCTCAAATGAAGTTCGAACAACGCTGCGATGTTTCTATTGCGGTATTGGCTGCATTGGAGATAGAAAGACTTCTCGTATTGCTTTAATGCTGGTTGTTTGGCAAGGCTGCCATGACCGCTTAGCGTTATTACTTTGTAGCAGTTTGATTTACTAGGTACTTTGCCGTGAATAATTTGTTGTTCATAATTGTTGTTTTTACACCTGCCTCCTAAGCAGCAGGGAGTTGTTAAATTCGAATGTCTAATGTTTTTTAGTCCAATATTTCAATGTTTTCTCCTATAAAACGCGCCAATGTATTGCGATTAACTTTGCATATTTTTGCAATTTGACGTTTACAAACTTTTTCATCGAGAAGGCTGTTGATAAGTCCTTCTTTTCCATATAATTTGTGTTTTTTCGGGTCCGTTCTGCGTCCTTTAGGTCTTCCAAGAACAATACCCTCAGCTTTTTTTCGCGCTAACGCCTCTTTGGTGCGTTGCGAAATAAGGTTTCTCTCAATCTCGGCAGATAGTCCAAAAGCAAAGGCAAGCACCTTGCTTTGGATGTCGTCACCGAGCCTATAGTTGTCTTTAATTGTCCATACGCGGCACTCTTTGTTCATACAAATATTTAGAATCTCCATAATCATGAAGAGATTACGTCCAAGGCGCGAAAGTTCAGCACAAATGATCAAATCATCTTTCTGCACCTTCTTGAGTAGCCCGCCGAGTTCTCGTTTATTGTAGGCTTTTGTGCCACTTATGGTCTCCTCGATCCAATCGTCTACGCCCATTTGTTTGCCTTTGCAAAAATTATTGATTTCAAAACGTTGATTCTCGACAGTTTGTTTGTCGCTACTCACACGAATATATCCATAGATCATAGTTTTTATTTTATTAGTTTAGTCCACTTTAATGCGGTATGTGACCGCGCGGTCACATACCGCATTAATCAATTCTTTCTTTGTCATAACTTTGAATATTAAAAAGGTGTTTTATTAAAGTTTATAGTTAGCCCCGCTTCGGCAATATGTACCGTTTTGCCCCCGGTGGCTTTCTTTACGCCTGTGCGGAAGTCTTCCGCGTTGCTATTACCGTCCGAAAGGTGTATTAGAACTATATTGTTTACCCTCGTTAGGTCGTTCGCTTGTAACGCCTGTACGCAATTATCATAACTGAAATGCGACTTTAACGTACGGTTTCTAACTGCAAACGGAAGGCGGCCGGCCGCTATATTTGCTTCCAAAATGTCTAAGCGGTAATTACATTCTATCAATACGTTATTAAGGTTTCCGAAGGTGTTAGGAAGGTAATAAGTATCGGTAGCGAATAGTATATTTCCTGTTTCTTCGTGGTTTATGTAAAACCCCAAAGGTTCTGCGCAATCGTGCATAGTTCCGAAGGGTATAATTCGGAATCCGCCAAGGGATAGAAGGTTTCCGGCTTCGCAAATTTGCGGCAGGCGGTTGCCTTCTATCGGTGTAGCTTCAGTCGTACCAGCGGAAGCGTAAACGGGAATAGTAGCGTTCAAAACCTCGTTAATGTGTCCGGCGTGGTCTTTATGCTCGTGCGTAATTAGGCAGCCTACAACTTTGGTTATATTGTAGTTTAACGCCCGCTTAACTTCGGCGAACTTAACGCCAGCTTCTAACATAAGGGCTTCGCGGTCGTTTTCTAACAAGTAGCTATTTCCGTGGCTGCTACTGCCTAATACTTTCAATTGCATAACTAAAAACCGGGGTTACGTTCTTGCGGTTGCTTTGACTGCGTGGGTGCTTGTGCCGGTTTTTCTGTATTGTTGAAATTCAGTGTACCGCCAGCGTTAGCTTTCTCTTTAACCTCGCTTTCTACTTCGTTGGTAACGTCGGTATATACCGCATCTACTACCTGCCCGCTGTTTTCGTCCGCGTCGCCAAAATCGCAACCGGTTATATACTCGTACAAGGCTTTTTTAGCCCGTCTTTCTGCTTTTCCGCGCAATTGGTCGGGGCTACTGTAAGAATCCTTCTTAACGGTTGCAACAACGCTAAAACCGTTCTTTTCACCGTTGTATTCGTAGCTAATCTTACAGGGTATTTCTGCGAAGCCTTGCGTTTGGCTCTTATCAAATGAAACATCTATAAAATACT
>JAVVVP010000011.1:0-45219 GCA_036652575.1 Bacteroidaceae bacterium | reverse complement strand
CTTCTCTGCTATTTTATCGAAATGCAATGTTGAGTTATCAAAAGAGGGATTTTATTAGAATTTATAGCTTGCTTCATTATATTTTTCTTTAACTTTGCAGTTCCTAATGGAAACATAATAACATATAGATAGATTGGTTATGGATATGATGAAAAAACTTTTTGAGCGAGCAAAGAGCTCAAAGCAACGGATCGTGCTTGCCGAAGGCACAGAAGAACGTACGTTAAAAGCAGCGGACAAAGCACTAGCAGACGGAATCGCAGAGATTGTTCTACTCGGAAATACAGACGAGATTAAAAAATGTGGAGAACAATGGAACTTAAAGCATTTAGACCTTGCCACCTTTGTAGATCCAGAACACTTTGCTGAGGCGGAACATTACGCTCAACTACTTGCGAAACTACGTGAAAAGAAAGGAATGACAATGGAACAAGCACGCACGTTGGTAAAAGACCCCCTTTATTTGGGTTGCCTTTTGATAAAAGACGGTGCAGCAGATGGACAGGTGGCAGGAGCTCGCAATACGACGGGCGATGTGTTACGTCCCGCACTTCAAATTATTAAAACTGCTCCAGGAATAACCTGCGTAAGTGGAGCCATGATTCTAATTACACAAACTCCCGAATACGGTGAAGCTGGCGTACTCGTTATGGGCGATATTGCTGTCACCCCTATGCCCGATGCTGCTCAATTGGCACAAATCGCCATTTGTACCGCACAAACTGCACAAAGTGTGGCAGGATTTGTGGAACCTCGCGTAGCCTTGCTAAGCTTCTCGACCAAAGGATCCGCAAAGCATGAAAATGTGGACAAGGTAGTAGAAGCGCTGAGATTGGCAAAGGAAATGAGCCCTTCGCTCTGTATTGACGGAGAATTGCAAGCTGATGCGGCACTTGTGGCAGAAGTAGGCAACAGCAAAGCACCAGGATCCTCTATTGCAGGAAAAGCAAACGTGTTGGTTGTGCCGAACTTAGAAGTAGGAAATATTGGTTACAAACTCGTACAGCGATTAGGCGGCGCACAAGCAATCGGCCCCATTCTACAAGGCATTGCACGTCCTGTAAACGACCTTAGTCGCGGATGCTCAGTAGATGATATTTATAAAATGATTATCATCACCGCGAATCAAGCCATTGCAGCCAAAGCCGCACAATCCTAACGTTCACAAGTCCTCAAGGGACAAGGTGAAAAAGAAAGCATTCGTTCTTTTTTAATATCATTTTAAAACCCAAACGCCCAGCATGGTTCTCCACCCCGAGGGAGGAGTTAAGAGGGGCTCAAGAAGCGTATGAAAATCTTAGTATTAAACTGTGGGAGCTCGTCAATAAAGTACAAGCTCTACAATATGGACAACGGATGCGTTATGGCATCAGGTGGTCTAGAGAAAGTTGGACAGGAAGATTCGTTCCTGAAGTATACCACAAAAAATGGAGAGGCCAAAAGGTTGGAAACGCCTATTCTGTCGCATGACAAAGGCGTGGAACTTGTGTTTCGTATTCTAACCGATCCACAGGACGGTGCACTAAAATCCCTCCACGAACTCGGTGCTGTGGGACATCGTATTGTACATGGAGGAACTTTTACCGAAAGTGAACTGCTGACCCCAGAAGTTCTCGAAAAGTGGAAAACTTACAGTGACTTAGCACCTCTACATAATCCAGCACACTTGAAAGGCATCGAAGCTGTAAGCAAACAATTGCCTACTCTACCCCAAGTAGGAGTTTTTGATACCGCTTTTCATCAAACAATGCCCGATCATGCTTATATGTACGCCCTTCCTTACGAGTTGTATGAAAAATATGGCGTGCGCCGCTATGGTTTTCATGGCACATCACATCGCTTTGTAACACAACGCGTAGGTGAATTTCTAAATGTAGACGTGACAACACAGCGCATCATAACGTGTCATATTGGAAACGGCGCATCCGTAGCAGCCATCGATCATGGCAAATGCGTAGATACTTCCATGGGACTCACGCCTCTCGAAGGACTCATTATGGGTACACGCTCGGGCGATATAGATCCCTACGCAATCTTGTTCTTGATGGACAAAATGGGACTCTCCACAGCAGAAGCTTCGAACTTACTCAATAAAGAATCGGGGATGAAAGGTATTAGTGGAATTGGATCGGATATGCGCGAAATAGAGCAAGCTATGATCGCAGGAAATCAACGGGCTATCTTAGCTACAAAAATGTACGTATACCGCATTAAAAAATACATCGGTGCGTATGCTGCTGCGATGGGCGGAGTCGACATCATTGTATTCACGGCTGGCGTAGGCGAACATCAGTACGACGTGCGCTCAGGTGCTCTCGACGGCTTGGATTTCTTGGGCGTAACGCTCGACAAAGAGGTTAATCAACGCAACCATGGCGCAGAGGAGGTGCTTTCTACCCCGAACAGCCGCGTAACCGTAGCCGTGATTCCAACAGACGAAGAAAAACTCGTGGCACAAGATACGTTGAAACTAGTGAAATAACAAGCTTCTCCACCCATGGCTGACATGGGAAAGTATAAAAGAAACAAAACCTCAAAATCGTATGACTTTACCAATTAAGAGATTGCTCTCCCTTCCGCCAAATTTGGTGGATCATTTTCATCAGTTGGAACGCGTGAATCCCACGCAGTGGTATGGAACCTCGGATCCCCTTGGTACAAAATTGGGTTCAGGGGGTGGGACCACGTGGCTCTTAGACGCATGCCGCAAGAGCGAAGACGAAAGTGCGAGTTTTGACACTTGGATAGCACAAGAAAAGCGGATCCTGCTCCACGCAGGAGGTCAAAGTCGTCGGCTACCCGCCTACGCACCAAGTGGAAAAGTGTTGACTCCTATTCCCGTCTTCCGATGGGAACGAGGACAACGTATGGAGCAAAATTTGCTCTCCGTGCAACTACCTCTCTACGACCGAATCTTGCAATATGCGCCCGAAAGTTTGCATACACTTGTGGCCAGTGGCGATGTACTACTACGTGCCACAGAACGCTTACAACCTATTCCCGAAGTGGATGTGGTTTGTTATGGCTTATGGGTAGAGCCCTCCTTGGCAAAAAATCATGGGGTCTTTATGATGCACCGCAACCGTGCAGAGCAACTAGACTATATGCTTCAGAAACCCAGTACGGAGCAGTTGAGCCAACAAATGCAAACGCATTTTTTCTTAATGGATATTGGTATTTGGTTGCTGAGTGATAAGGCCGTAAAACGATTGCGACAACGCTCAACAGACGAAAATGGTAAGGTCAGAAACTACGATCTTTACTCTGATTTTGGTTGCGCGTTAGGGACGAATCCAACTCAGCCAGACCCTTTACTTCAGGATTTAACCGTCGCTATTTTACCCTTACCAGGCGGTGAATTTTATCATTTTGGAACGAGCCACGAATTACTATCTTCCACAACGGCACTCCAGAATTTGGTAAAAGACCAACGGTTTATCATTCAGAAGAACATTAAACGCCAGCCGTCTGTGTTTACACAGAATGCCATTATTCATCGAAAATTTGAGGAACGAAATACGAATCTTTGGGTCGAGAATTCCTATATACCATCTAGTTGGATTTTTTCAGAACGGAATATTGTGACGGGGGTTCCTTCGAATCATTTTGCGGTGACGCTGGAGCCTGGTATATGCGTGGATATAGTGCCACTAGGCGATACCGACTATGTGCTTCGACCCTATGGCTTTATGGATGCGTTCCGAGGAGATTTAACAAAGAATGAGACCCAATACATGGAGCAACCGATGCCCAAATGGCTTGCGGCGCACCACGTAGAGATAAGCGATTGTTTTCGGACCGACGACTTGCAGGCAGCACGTCTCTTCCCTGTGTGCGAAGACCTCGATAAATTAGAGCGATTGTTAACGTGGATGATCGACACCGCGCCCGTTGTCGATCGAAGCGAAGAGTGGCGAAACAGTAAGCGATTATCGGCAGATGAACTGTCGGATCAAGCTAATTTGGTGCGTTTGGAAGCACAGCGACGCAGCTTTCGCAAAGAAAATTGGCCTTTCATTGCCGCGAACTACGAAAAGAGTGTTTTCTATCAAATCAACTTAAAACATACAGCACACGAATTTGTGGAAATGGGCATACCCCTACCTGCGCCACTTCCAGAAAGCACACCGTTACTCACGCGTATGCGCGATGCGATGTTTCGTTCGGAAGTAAACCGCACCTTGGGAAAACCCTTTGAAGCGGAGGAATCCAAAGCATTCGCTTTGTTACGCGAAGGACTGACAGACGCGATGAGTAATCACAAAATGCTACCTAAGCTTCATGTATACCGTGATCAAATTGTGTGGGGACGCAGTTCTGTTCGAATCGATGTGGCTGGAGGTTGGAGCGATACGCCACCCTTTAGTTTGAGCAATGGCGGTAACGTTGTAAATTTGGCAATAGAACTGAATGGACAGCCTCCGTTACAAGTGTATATTAAGCCAAGTAAAGAACCTGAGATTATTTGTCGTTCCATTGATTTAGGTGCAATGGAACGCATCACGACTTACGAAGAATTAGCTGCTTTTAATCAAGTGGGATCACCCTTTTCTATACCCAAAGCAGCGATGTGTTTGGTTGGATTTTTGCCCGCTTTTTGTCGTCAACGGTATGCTTCACTTCGAGAACAATTGGAAGATTTTGGTGGTGGTGTAGAAATTACGCTTCTTTCGGCAATACCTGCGGGATCGGGTTTGGGCACAAGTTCCATTTTGGCTTCGACCGTATTGGGTGCTCTTTCGGACTTCTGCGGACTAGATTGGGATAAAAATGAAATATGTTCCCAAACGCTCGTGTTAGAGCAACTGCTCACCACTGGCGGTGGGTGGCAAGACCAATATGGGGGCGTGCTTCATGGTGTGAAACTTATTCAGTCAGCAACAGGCTTCGGACAATATCCATCGGTACGTTGGTTACCCGACACCCTCTTTAACAAAGGAGAAAACCGTGCGTGCCATCTATTATATTACACGGGTATTACGCGCACTGCGAAAAGTATTTTAGCTGAAATTGTACGGGGAATGTTTCTCAACGAAACGGAGCACTTCGCCATGCTCAACGAAATGAAGCAGCATGCCCTTGAGATGTACGATACGATTCAAAAAGGAGACTTTCAGTACTATGGTAAATTGGTTCGAGCAACGTGGGAACAGAACAAAGCACTTGATGCTGGTACTTCTCCCGCAAGAGTAGAGCAGCTAGCGGCTCGTATAGACGATCTTTGTTTAGGTTACAAACTGCCTGGTGCTGGGGGCGGTGGCTATATGTATATGGTCGCCAAAGATCCTGAAGCTGCACTGCGAATCCGTAAAGAATTGCAACAACAGCCTCTTACCTCCTCCTCTCGTTTTGTGGAGATGACCTTGTCGGATAATGGTTTACAAGTAAGCCGCTCGTAACAAACAAGGTAGAAAAAGTATCAGAACCTCAATCACTAAAAAAGAAAAAGTATGGGATTCCTAAAATCAATCTTTGGAGGCAAACAAGAACCCGAATCGGTTGCAACTCCTGTGGACAGTAAGTTTCAAACCTTAAAGTTTGATGGCGTTAGAGCTCGAAATATGGGTGAATTCCCTTTTGCCGTTCGATGCTTTCACGAGGCCTTGTCTCTTCAGCCTTCCGATCTCGAAACGAAAAGCTATTTGGCAGAAGCTTATATGCGTGTGGCGCAGCCTGAAAAGGCGTATCCTTTGTTCCTCGAGTTAACACAGAACGAACCCGATAATGTGCCATTATGGATAATGTTAGCACAAGCGGCAGAACAGAACTCTGATTGGACCGCAATGCAGGAAGCGTGTGAGCACGTTGTCAAACAGGATCCAGACAATGCCGTAGCACATTATCTTTTTGCTAAAGCGTATGATGGGCAGAAGGATGATTTTCAAGCAATCGCTCAGCTAACAACCGCTTTGGTACTGGAGGCTCATTTTGAGTTGGCGCTGTTGCTGAGGGCGCAACTTTTGTTACGAATGAATCAGTATGCAGAAGCCGAAAAAGACGTGGACGTACTGCTCCAGACCGCAGAACCTAGCGAAGAAACGCTCTTGCTCAAAGGAGACTTACGTCATGCCGTAACGGATATGGAAGGTGCTGCAATGTATTATCAACAAGCCATAGAGGTAAACCCTTTTTCGAGCGATGCCATCCTGAAATGTGGTGGACTTTATGTTGAAACAAACCAATTGGACAAAGCTCTACATCTCTATGACGAAGCCATTGCAAACCAGCCGAATTTTGCAGCAGCTTATCAACAACGAGGTGGCGTAAAACGGATGCTAAAAGATGAACTTGGAGCGGTAGACGACTTGAAACGTTCGCTAGAACTAGCACCCGAAGCGTTGGCGGAGGTAGAAGGTGAATTTACAAACGTAGAAAATCGAATTGAGGAAGAATATAAAGCACGGAACCCGTATGGATTTTAATGTCTAAGTGAGTTTTTGGTTCCGTTTATACTCCTTTTAAGAAGACAGAAGCCTTGTAGAATTGTTTTTCTATGGGGCTTCTTTTTGCTTATGATGTAAAGAAACATTCCGTAGACCTTTTCTAATTTTCAGAAGATTGTAATCTGCAACTTAGAACGCCCCAAAATAACATTATCGAAATTCAACCGTTTGAAAACCGTAAGCTTTGAAGAGTTGTGTGAAGTGTAATTGTGCGTTGCGTAAGGCTTGTTGCCGATGGGCGGGAGTCATGATTCGCTGTATCATTTTTTTGCGGGCTCGTTGATAGAGCTCTTCTTTTGCTTTGGCATTCCAAGATCCTTTTTCGTAGAATGTTGTCGTGTTTGCTTCGTCTATAAAATTGGTGTCGAGCAAAGTGATGGGCGGAAGTAAGATGCTTGCTGTATCCCCGTGATATTGAATCCAATTTTTTGCGGTATGGGAGAGGTCTATTCCCATTCGAAGTGTTCCGCGATAAATACGTACGAGTTGTTGATCGGTCAGAAGTCCGACCTGTGTGGTATCAAGCAGTTCTTCCGTCTGCATAGAGAGAAATTCCCATTGTTGAATATTTTGGATGCTTGTAATTTCTTCCGCTGTGAGTTCTATCTGATTTTTCACACGCGATAAGGAGGGCCCTGTTCCGTATCTGCAACGGAAATAAACCACAACAACGAAGAGCAAGAGTGCACAGAATACAATGAGATAGCGGTTGTGATAGAGAAGGGATAAGGCGGATTTCATGGGCGGAGAGGTGTTTCGTCGTTTCGCTTCACAAGAAAGTTTTGAAAGTCTGTAGCCGTAAAATCTTTGCGAAAGCGTAGGGTGATGTTTTCCTCTTTGTAGCCGAGACGGGTTAGCATCGGAATGAGGATTCGAGCCGCGTTTTGGCGGGCATTGTTGAGCAGTTCCATTTGGTGTAAATGACGCTGAATGGAGGCTTCGCCTTGATGAGCAATACGGGTGATGTCAGCTTCGCTAAAGCGGCTTCTGGTGAGGGAAATATATTGTTTCGTGGCTTGATGGTCAATGCGTGAGGCGGTGATAACCACTTGAGGGTCGGGTAGGGTAACGAGAATGCTTTCAGCCTTTCGCTCAACGTTGCTTACGTTGAAATGCTGAAAGTCAATGTAGGCTTTCACCGTGACATCGATAGGAATCGCTATTTTTCGATCGCCAAGGGGTAGGGTTACATGGACAGGGTTGGAAAGCACGGTGCCACGCAGGTGGACGAGATCGGAGTAGGTGACCACTTTATGAATATTGTACTCGGAGGTGTAGAGACGGGCTTGTCGCTGGGCTTGTGTCAGAAACGTGGCAAGGGTGTCTATGCTCTGTTCTTGCTCCTTGGACAGAGATTCCTCTTTACTTGTGCAGGCGGTAAAGGCAAGCACCACGAGGACTAGTTTCCACGTTTTATACATCGCGTTTTGATTTGTTTTGTTTTCAGGTTCTCTTTCTTTTAGAAATGACTACTGCCATCGAAACAATGGGTGCAGAGTTTGCACTTCGGTAGCCCAATGGCTTGGATGAGCATTTCGAGTGTATTGAATTGAAGGGAGGATAGTCCGAATTGTTGTGCGATGGTCTCGACCATTTTCTCGTATTGAGGAGAATGAGTCGTGGCGTAAAGGTTTAGGTTTTTGTTCTCGTCTCCTTCGAGTGTTTTAATAATACGTCGAGTAATGAGTTCTAAGTTGCTTTTTGAAGCGGTGAAGCCTAAGAAGGGACAACTATAGAGTAGGGGTGGGCAGGCTATGCGCATATGAACTTGTGTAGCGCCACAATCGTAGAGCACTTTTACGTTGTCGCGCAGTTGGGTGCCGCGTACAATGGAATCATCGCAAAAGAGAATGCTTTTGTTTTGAAGCATTTCTTTGTTGGGAATAAGTTTCATTTTAGCAACGAGGGCACGCATACTTTGGTTGCTCGGTGTGAAGCTTCGGGGCCAAGTGGGAGTGTATTTCGAAATGGCGCGTTGGTATTTTACATTTTTACCTGCAGCATATCCTAGTGCCATTCCAACACCCGAATCGGGAATTCCGCAGACGCAGTCCACGCTAGAGCTATCATTTTTTCCCATCTCATCGCCAATGGTGAAGCGTACTTGCTCTACATTTTTTCCTTCGTAGCAGGAGGTCGGGAATCCGTAATACACCCATAAGAAAGAACATATTTGCATTTCTTTTTGGGGCGCACGTAACGTTTCGAGGTGATGAGGGTGGAGGCGTACTATTTCGCCAGGACCAAGGTACCGCTCAATGCTATAATCAAGGTTGGGGAAGCTGGTACTTTCGCTGGTGGCAGCGTAGCCTTCTTCCTTTTTACCGATGATGATAGGGGTTCGTCCCCACTGATCGCGGGCGGCAATAATGCCATCATCGGTGAGTAAGAGCATGGAACAAGAGCCTTGAATGTGACGAAATACGTTTTCAATGCCATCCACATAACTTTTGCCCTGCGTAATGAGTAAGGCTATGAGCTCGGTTTGGTTTGTTTGTCCTGAACTATATTCTGCAAAGTGTCTGTTCTTGTCGAGGAGTTCTTTCTCTAATTCATGCAAATTGTTGACTTTGGCAACGGTGACAATGGCGAACCGACCGAGGTGTGAGTTGATGATGAGGGGTTGTGCGTCTGTGTCGCTGATGATACCGATGCCCGCGTTTCCTGTGAATTTTTCAAGGTAAGGCTCAAACTTAGTGCGGAAGTAGGAGTTCTCTAAGTTGTGAATAGAGCGGGTGAAGCCGCTTTCGGTATTGTAAGTGGCGAGTCCGCCGCGTTTGGTTCCGAGATGAGAATTATAGTCTGTGCCGTAAAATAAGTCGGCTACGCAATCGCTGTCTTTGATAGTTCCAAAAAAACCTCCCATAGTTGTATTTTAAATTAGGCTGCAAACTTACGAAAAAGCTGTCACACAGAGAAATGTTTTTTCGCTAAGTGTTAAACCTTTTCTATTTTCCATTGTCTTATATACAGAACTTAAAAAAAACAGGGCTCATAGATGGGTCATAGAATAATTATAAACAGAAAGACGACAATGAAAAAGTTTCTTTTAACAAGCATCGCAACACTCTTTGTAGGCTTTGCGATGGCACAAGTTCCACTCGTTGTGGCAAATGATAGTAATAAGAATCAAATGTCGATAAGGCATTCGGGTTCACGTGTGTTGAAGAGCCCGGAAACTCTGGCAAAAGAGCGCACGGTCAATATGGCCAAGAAGTATGGTCTCAATGAAAAACAAACCAAGGAACTACAGCTTCTTTGTTTAGAGCGCGTAAAGAAAATGCCAGTTCGGCAGATGAAAGCGATGCATTGCAAAAAAGGGAAATCGTATTGTGCTAAAGGTCAATCTTATTGTCCATATTGTGGTGCTTGTAAAAAGATGAAAAAGCAAAAATGCGGACCTAAAAGACATCGATCTGTCATGGCTTCTCAAACGAAAGAACAACGTCAGCAAATGCAAGCGCAGCGAAAAGTGGTACGTGAGGAATTTGAGGCAGGGCTTCAAAAGATTATGACAAAAAAGCAATATGCTGCTTATCAGAAAAATCAAACAGACGCAAAAGGACAATTCCAGGAAAAGGGGAGAAGAGAAAGACGACATAAATAACTAAAACCATCTTTTTTCATACACACAAAGAAGAAAAAGCGAGTAGATCTAATTATTTTAGGTATACTCGCTTGGTTTTGTCGGGGGCTTTTTGTTCCTTTGTAACGTTTTAATAAAAAAGAGTAATCAAAAAAGAAGATGAAATACCTATCTCTATTCTTAAGTGTGGTGAGTTGCCTCGTGTTGGGCGCGTGTGGAAAAGACCCAAAGCCTAGCTCGGAGTTAGCGAATGCGCAGCCACAAGGCCTAGAACAAAGTTCAATAAAAGGAGTGCAGCAAATGCAAGCGATGGCTCATCATGACACCACTACGTGGAAGGGTAGTTTGTATCGGTATGCCATTGACCGAAAGCCCGATACAACGCTTCCACTGGTGACGGATGATGGGGGTGCACGCTATGCAGACAATCGCGTGGAAATTATAGTTAACGATGCACAAGGAGGCGTATTCTTTCGGCATACGTTTACGAAAGCAGAATTTGAGCCCTATCTGTCGAATGATTTTCGGAGTTATGGCGTGTTAGAGGGCATGGCTTTCGATGTGGATCGAATTTCGGACACAGCACTCCATTTTGCAGCGAGTATTTGTTATCCTCAAACCGATTTGTTCGTAGCGTTTGATGTTTCGGTATCGGCTACGGGAAAGATGATAATAACGAAAAGTACATCGTACAGTGATGCCGCACCCGTTCCGTCGGAGGCATCAGAGGCTGACGGCGTGTAGTGAAAGGGAAGGCTAGCAAAAGCCTTGTTCTATAAGTTTTTCTTTGATTTCGAAAAGAATCTTGATTTGTGCTCCAAAGGTGGGGTTGGTACTATTTTGCTCAATTAAGAAAAGAAAGGAATCCACGGTATTGGGCAGATCGGAGGTGGTCGTAGATTTACTTATCTTCAACTCTTGGGGCATCTTCTCGCGGTTTTGCGTGAACCAATCCAATAATTCAGCGAGTTCGGTGGGGGTATAGACTTTTTTATATTCCATTGTAGTGGTACTTGTTTAGGGGTGCAAATATATTCATTCTTGGTGGTTAATGCAAGAAAAGGTTGGGCATATCGGAAATCTTTTGTACTTTTGCGGGAAATAAGAAAACGCTTAGACCATGAACAGATTAGAGCTTAGTGAACAAGAAATAAACCGCAGAAGCTGTTTGGACGAGCTTCGTGCGATGGGAATAGACCCTTATCCAGCGGCTGCGTATCCAACAAATGCTTTCTCCACCGACTTAAAAGCTACATATAAAGAAAACGAAGCACCGCGTCAAGTGTGTGTGGCGGGTAGAATGATGAGTCGTCGGGTGATGGGAAAGGCTAGTTTTGCCGAACTGCAAGATTCAAAAGGGCGCATACAAGTATACATTACGCGCGATGATCTTTGCCCAGGAGAGAATAAAGACTTATATACACAGGTGTTCAAACGCCTTTTAGACTTAGGAGATTTTATTGGTATTAAAGGGTTCGTCTTTAAAACGCAGACGGGCGAATTGAGCATTCATGCTCAAGAATTAACAGTGTTGGCAAAAAGTTTGAAGCCGCTTCCCATTGTGAAAACGAAAGAGGGAGTAGCCTATGATACGTTCGATGACCCTGAACTTCGTTATCGCCAACGTTATGTGGATTTAGTGGTTAATCCAGGTGTCAAAGAAACCTTTCTAAAGCGTTCGCAAATATTTAAAAGTATGCGCGATTTCTTTGATCGCGATGGCTATACGGAGGTGGAAACACCTATTCTTCAGTCAATACCAGGCGGTGCGAGTGCGCGTCCCTTCATTACGCATCACAATTCATTGGATATGGATTTGTATATGCGTGTGGCTTGTGAACTTTATTTAAAACGCCTCATTGTGGGCGGATTTGAAGGCGTATACGAGTTTTCGAAGAACTTTCGTAACGAAGGAATGGACCGCAATCATAATCCAGAATTTACATGTATGGAACTTTATGTTCAATATAAGGATTACAAGTGGATGATGGCGTATACAGAACAACTCATAGAGAAAATATGTAGGGACGTAAATGGGACAACGGAAGTCAAGGTGGGTGACCATCTTATTGACTTTAAAGCCCCTTATAAACGCATTACGATGCTTGATTCTATTCAAGAGAAAACAGGTTACGATTTAACCGATAAAACGGAAGAAGAGTTACGCTTGGTGTGTCAAGAATTGAAGATGGAGGGCATTGACGCTACCTTTGGAAAGGGAAAAATGATTGATGAAATCTTTGGCACGTTTTGCGAGGGCACTTATATTCAGCCTACGTTCATTACCGATTATCCTATCGAAATGAGTCCGTTGACCAAAAAACATCGGGAGAATCCAAACCTTACCGAACGTTTTGAATTGATGGTGAATGGTAAAGAATTGGCGAACGCTTATAGTGAGCTAAACGACCCGATAGACCAGGAAGAGCGTTTCCTTGATCAATTGGCTCTTAGCGAAAAAGGGGATGATGAAGCGATGTTTGTGGATCAAGACTTCTTACGTGCGTTACAATACGGTATGCCACCCGTATCGGGTATAGGAATTGGAATGGATCGTCTCGTGATGCTTCTTACAGGACAAACGACGATTCAGGAAGTGCTCTTTTTTCCACAAATGCGGGCAGAAAAGAAAACACCAAAGGATGCCCCTACTAAGTATGCAGAGATAGGCATAGCGGAGGAGGTGGTACCTGTGCTTCAGAAAGCGGGTTACAATCTTGTATCGGATCTTTCTGGCGGAAATCCTCAAAAGATACAACAACAAATAGGAGAAATAATTAAAAAGTATAAGCTTGACATCGCAAAACCAAGCGTAGCGGATATCACCGCGTGGGTTGAGAAACTTAATGACAGGGGTTGATATGCAACATGGTGAAGAGGTCGTTTTGAATTCTCTTCCGATGGTGCGTCGTTGCAAATAAGTAAAACGAAAAAGCGTGGAAGGCTGTGGAAAAATAGCAATAATGGGAGGTGGTAGTTGGGCAACCGCTATCGCAAAAATGGTATTAGAAAAAGTAGATGCCATTAACTGGTATATGCGTAGGGACGATCGCATCGAGGACTTTAAGCGATTGGAACATAATCCTTCGTACCTGACAAGTGTACACTTTGATACAAAGCGTATCCATTTCTCCTCGAATATAAACGAAATCGTGACTGCGTCTGATACGCTCATATTCGTAACGCCATCGCCTTATCTAAAAAGTCATCTAAAGAAACTGAAGGAAAAACTGCATGATAAGTTTGTCGTGACCGCGATTAAGGGCATTGTACCCGATGAAAATTTGGTTTGCTCAGAATATTTCCGTCAGGTGTACAATGTGCCAGATGATAACTTAGCCGTATTGGGAGGTCCGAGCCATGCCGAAGAAGTGGCCCTTGGACGTTTGACGTATCTAACGGTCGGTTGTACGGATTTGCACAAGGCTTCGTTGCTTGCCAATACGTTGGCGAGCGATTATATTAAAACCAAAACAAGTAGCGATGTGATAGGCATAGAGTATACCTCAGTGCTGAAAAATGTGTATGCCATAGCAGCGGGAGTTTGCAACGGACTGAAGTATGGAGATAATTTTCAAGCCGTGCTTATTGCCAATGCGGTGCAAGAAATGACGCGTTTTATGAAAGCTGTTTATCCAATAGAACGTGTGGTGGACGACTCCGTGTATCTTGGTGACCTGCTTGTTACGGGTTATTCAAATTTTAGTCGTAATCGTGTGTTTGGCTCGATGATAGGTAAAGGATATAGCGTAAAAAGCGCACAAATAGAGATGGAAATGATCGCGGAGGGATATTATGCAACCAAATGTATGAAGGATATAAACAAGCATTTTCATGTGAATATGCCGATCCTTGACGCGATGTATAACATCCTCTACGAACGTATCTCTCCCGCAATAGAAATAAAGTTACTGACCGACTCGTTTCGATGATTGAATGATCTTTTGGCGAGCGGCATTTATTGAATAGACATATAATTTTAGAATAGAAATGAAGAATATTAGTTTAGACACGACAAAAGCAACCCGCTTCCTGAAAGCAGGTGCGATGGAAGTTTACAAGCCACAAATAAAAGCGGCTCAAGACGCATTAGAAAACGGTACTTGTCTAGGAAATGATTTCCTAGGTTGGTTGCACCTTCCAACTTCTATTACGGCTGCAGATCTTCAGAAAATGAAAGCTTGTGCTCAAACGCTTCGTGAAAATTGTGATACGATCGTGGTGGCTGGTATTGGTGGCAGTTACTTGGGCGCTAAGGCTGTAATCGATGCACTAAGCAACAGTTTCCAATGGTTAGCAAACGATGGCGCAAACCCAACGATCCTTTTTGCTGGAAACAATATAAGTGAAGACTACCTATATGAACTTTGTGACTATTTAAAAACAAAGAATTTTGGAGTTATCAATATTTCAAAGTCGGGTACAACCACGGAAACGGCTTTGGCTTTTCGTTTGTTGAAAAAGCAGTGTGAGGAACAGCGTGGTAAAGCCATGGCAAAACAAGTTATTGTGGCTGTTACGGATGCACAAAAAGGTGCGGCTCGTATTGCAGCCGATAAAGAGGGTTATACTAGTTTCGTGATTCCAGATAATGTGGGAGGACGATTTTCCGTGCTTACACCAGTAGGACTTTTGCCTATTGCTTGTGCAGGTTTTGATATAGAACAACTGATTGCGGGTGCAGTGGCAATGGAGCAAGCAACGGATAAAGACATCCCTTTTGCGGAGAATGTGTGTGAACAGTATGTGGCTTGTCGCAATGCGCTGTATGCCACAGCGGGCAAAAAGATTGAAATTCTTGTGAATTACCAGCCTAAATTACACTTTGTAGGAGAATGGTGGAAACAGCTCTACGGAGAGAGCGAAGGAAAAGACGGAAAGGGTATTTTCCCCGCATCTGTAGACTTTACAACGGATCTTCACTCTATGGGACAATGGATTCAGGATGGTGAACGAACCATTTTCGAAACGGTTGTAAGCGTAGAGGAGGTGAAGCATTCCTTATTATTCCCTCATGATGAGGAAAATTTGGATGGATTGAATTTCTTAGAAGGGAAACATGTAGACGAAGTAAATAAGATGGCAGAATTAGGTACGTTGATCGCACATGTAGATGGTGGGGTTCCGAATATGCGTCTTGTGATGCCAAAACTCAACGAATATTACTTAGGTCAGCTTATCTATTTCTTTGAGAAGGCTTGTGGATTAAGTGGTAGTCTTTTGGGCGTAAATACGTTTAATCAGCCAGGAGTAGAAGCTTATAAGAAAAATATGTTTGCGTTACTCAATAAACCTGGTTACGAAGCAGAGAGTAAGGCAATACAAGCTCGTATTCAATAAATACTAGTATGTTTGAGAAAGCAAAAAAAGAATATTTGCAAAAGCACGGCTTTGAGGCAGTACAGCTCAAAGCCGTGCTCTTTGATATGGATGGTGTGTTGTTTGATTCTATGCCCAACCATGCTCGCTCATGGTCGCAATCAATGACGCAGTTTGGTTTGGCAATGACACCTGAAGAAGCTTATCTGTATGAAGGAAGTACAGGTAATAATACAATCAATATGCTTGCAAATCGCTATTGGGGACGCAATGCCACCGATGACGAAATAGATGAGATTTATAGCGAAAAATGTAAGTCGTTTAATGCTTTTGAAGAAGCCCCCGATATGTTAGGAGCAAAGGAAGTACTTGAAAAAGTAAAGGCAGCAGGACTTAAAGTGGTTCTTGTAACAGGGAGTGGTCAGCTCACTTTGTTAACACGTTTAGAACGTCATTTTCCAGGTTTTTTTGATAAAAGCAATATGATTACAAGCTTTGATGTGAAGCACGGGAAACCTGATCCAGAGCCCTATCTAATGGGATTAGAAAAAGCAGGAGTTCATCCTTGGGAAGCAATGGTCGTAGAGAATGCACCACTTGGGGTGAAGTCGGCTGTTGCTGCGCGTATCTTTACTTTAGCCGTTAATACGGGTCCGCTTCCCGATGAAGTTTTACAGAAGGAAGGTGCAAATGTCTTGTTGCCATCCATGCAGATGTTCGCAAATCAATGGGAAAAGTTTGAGAAATCCTTAATATAACGTAATAAGATACCTCGTAATGTATTATTAACAATTTAAAAATCGATACAAACGATTTATCTTTTAATTTTACAACCAAAATAACATACATAATAAATAATTAAAATCGTCTATGAAAAAGAATCAACTTATTAGTTTTGTGGCTTTAGCAACGATGTCGTTGGTTACAGCTACAGCACAAGTGGATGTCAATTACGAAAAGTACCCGGACTATTCCCCCGTGTTACGGCCCGACTATTCGTTAATTTGGCATGCGACAAATAAAAAGAGTAGGGCGGCCACGTTGCGTCCTAACCACGTGAACAATGGTGAAAATAAATATTTTCCTCCTGTGTTTAATCAGGCTGGTGGTTCTTGTGGCTCCGCCTCTCGTATTGGTTATATGTTTAACTACGAGATTAATGCGCTTCGTGGAGCTGATGGTATGCTCGAAGAGAACCAGTATCCTACCCATTTTACATGGTTGTTGACAGGTCAAGGCTCAGGTAAGGAAACGATGGCAGCCGCAAATGGTATTCCACGCAGTACGGTTTATGGTGGACGTACCTATTCTAAGTTGTTTGGCTATCAGGAATGCACAAACAATGATTACGGATGGATGCAAGGTTATGATAAGTGGTATGAAGCCATGAACAATCGTATCTTGCGTAGCGCAAACTTTCCTCAAGGTGTAGACACCGAAGAGGGGCGTGAAGCGGTGAAAAATTGGATTTGGAATCATAATGGTGACGAAGATTTTTCGGCAGGTGGCATTTGTGGTCTTGGTGTAGCGAGTGCTTGTGTGCAAGGCTCTATACCAAATACCCCCGCGAATATTGAAGCTGGAGTTGTAGGTCTAAAATACGTAACAACTTGGGGTAAACAAACAGACCATGCGTTAACGATGGTAGGTTATGATGATCGGATTGAGTTTGATTTGGATGGAAATGGTGTTTTTGGCGAAAAAAACAAGGATGAAGTTGGAGCTTGGATTATCGTAAACTCTTGGGGCTATTGGGCAAACAAAGGTTTTATCTATTGTCCTTACAAGTATGGTTGTACGATGAATACCTCAACGGGTTATTGGTATCCTGAGATCTATTATGCGCGCAAAAATTATCGTCCTTTACGCACCATTAAAATAAAAATGGATTATTCAAAGCGTAGTGAATTATGTTTAGGCGCTGGTATATCTTCAGATATAAATGCAACCGTTCCAGAGCAAACAATACAATTTGAGCATTTTAAAAATGCAGGAGATGCGGATGGTGATGGAGTAGATGCAGAAACGCCAATGTTGGGTAAATGGGCAGATGGAATGCATTATGAGCCCATGGAATTTGGGTATGATTTGACCGATCTTTCCAATGGTTTTGATACACGTAAACCCTTAAAGTATTTCTTTATTATTGATTCTAAGGGAACGGCATCAGGAAAAGGAAAAATTTGGAATGCTTCTATTATTGACTATGAGTTCGATAAAGCAGGCGTTGAGTTACCTTTCGATATTACAGCAGAAGGCGTAACTGTAGAAACGGCAGGTAATCGCACCCTTATTTCGATGGTGGTAACGGGTGAGCCCATCTACGCTCCTCGTAATTTATCTATTGCAGATAATCTCTTGCAATGGCAAAAGCCCCAAAAATCTCTCTATCCTGTAACGTCGTATAACCTATATAAAGGTAACGATCTATATACATCAATAGGTGCAAAAGATTTAACCTATAATATAGGAACTGATACGGTATCTGTTTTCTCTGTCTCTGCAAATTATAATGTGAGTGGTACGAAGATAGAAAGTACAAAGAGTAATACGGTTTCGGGACAAAAAGAAGCGGCTTCTACACGTAATCGCGTGCGTTCATTCTCGTCTTCTGGTTTTGAGATTCCAGATGTATTTAAAACAAGATACAGCAATGCAACGATTGAATTTTGGCTTAAACCGTCCTCTTGTAGTGATTGGAATCAGCAAATAGGACCAGGTTGGGGTAGTTTCTTATTTCATACCACGTCTTCTCGACAGTTTGTGGCGGGTTGGTCTACTGGTTCAGAACGTTTTGAGTCGAATAAGAATGCTCTATCTGTAGGCGCGTGGAATCATATTGCAATTGTCGTGAAAGGCAATCAGATAATAGGTTACGTGAATGGAAATGTTGTAGGTTCTGTTACTTCGACGGGTAATTCGGGTATTGGCGGATTTGGGTCCTTCCGTGTAGGTCTTCCTAATTCGAACGGTCTTGCTGGTCAGATGGATGAATTCCGTATTTGGAGTGAAGCACGTACGCAAGCTCAAATCCAAAAGTATATGAGGAGCGAAATAGGGAATCCTATTGCAGAGACAGGCTTGCTTGCTTATTATAAAATGGACGAAATAAAAGTCAACAACGATCAACAAAGACTGTTGCGTGATGCTGCAGGTGGTCAGAACGCTGCTTACCTTACAGATATAGGTTATAACTCATCTTTTGAAAATGAATTCCTAACCAATAATTCTGTGGCAAAGGCCAGTTTTATCAATCCAAAAACACCTTGCTATGCGATGCAAGAATTGCAATTCCTCAACAACTCAGCACCCAATACACAAGCGTGGGAATGGACGGCTGAAGAGGCTGGTATTCGCCAATTAAATGTACAAAATCCATTTATGACTTTTGCGAAAGCTGGAGATTACGCTGTAACGCTTAAGGTGACAAGTGTCACAGGTGAAGTTTCCGATACCACGGGAACCATTCACATCGAAAATATGCCGAAACCTCAAGCAAACTTTATAGCTACAACAAATGCTACAATTGCAGGGGAACGCATTAGCCTTTCCAATAAGAGCATTGGGATAGGTTGTTCCTACGAATGGGATATGCCAGGAGCCGATATAGAGAAACAATATACGGTGAACGCGGGTGTTTCTTATTCAAAGGCTGGAACTTATACGATTACGTTAAAGGTTACAAACGCTTCGGGTACGAGTTCTTATGCTAAGGACATTACCGTATCACGTGCGATACCTATTGTGAACTTCCAAATTCGTCCCTCTGTTGTAGTAAAAGGAGAGACGGTATATTTAGAGGATATGAGTAAGTGTGATCCTACACATTGGAATTGGATTTTATCAAATTCGAAGTATTCCATCGGAGTAGAAGGACAAAACTCAACCATTGTTCCTACCGTTTCAGGTATTTATGATGCACAGCATACGGTGGGCAATGATCTTGGTCAGAATACACTGGAGCTAAAACAAGCACTCGTTGTATGCAACGCTGATGCCAAGACTGGTTTGTCTTTCTCTGGTTCTGGCGAGAAAGTATCGTTTACAGGTCCATTGTCACAAGAAAATGACAATCGTTTTACCATTGATTATTGGATGTATCCAACAAAATTATCTAGCGATTGCAACCAAATGGGAGACAAAGCAGAGACCTTGTTGATGAAGACCGATGCCGATGGTGCAATGAGCGTAACGGTGGCAGGTAAAACCGTCACGTCAGAAAAGGGATATGTCATCCCATCGCAATGGCATCATTATGCCATAACATTCAATGCTGGCTCTTTTTCCTTCTATCGTGATGGCGAATCTATCACAACGGCTATGGTAAATGGCTTAAAATGTCCTGCTTTGGTGAATGGTTTCGTGCTGGGTAGCCGTAATGCACCGATGAGTGCCGTTATTGATGAATTCCGTATTTGGAACACGGTATTGTCTTCACGTGCAATGAAGCAGTATAACAACGAGCCAATAGAATTTACAGATATTGCAGACGCAATGAGTTCGAAAAAATTGCAGGTCTATTATCAGTTTAATCAGAGTTCTGGTAATGTGATGGATGCTACGACCAATGGATACATTGGTGTTCGCTCTGGCTTTGGTCCAGAAGGTGATGCTTGGAGTTCTTCACTAGGCGTATTCTGCCTAAACGGTGATAGCAAACCTTCGAAGAATGTAACATCCAAGTATCTAACGAACTATAAGGCACCTTTCCTCTATACAGAAGAAAAATTGAGTACAGAGACTTCTCAGGTGTTTGCGCTCGAAACAGAAACGGCAACCTCTGGATGGGTTATTGAAAATGCAGTATCGAATGATATCGCAAAAACTCAATGGGGTGTACGAACAGACAAGGAATCCTCCATGACTTGTCAAACGGGTTGGGCAGGATTTAGCGAAAACTTAAAGGATCACAAGGTTTACCAGTCTGTCACTTTACCAGCGGGCCTTTATGAATTAAGCGTAACTCCTTTTGAAAGATTTGATGTAGATGATTCTTATCTCGTGGTGAACAAAGATTTAGGACTCCCATCTACAGAGAACAAGAGTACATCTTTGGCTTATGCTCCTTTGGCAACGAAGAGCGTACAATTTATGCTAGCGGAGGATACAAAAGTTTCGTTGGGTCTGCTTGTCAATTTATCGGGCATTAAACATATTTCGATAAAGGATTTCACTCTAATCTCCAAGGACGCGAATGTAATATTGGCAAATGGTGTTACTGGCGTAGAGAATGTTGTGACAGACTCGAATATCAATGGACTATCTGTCTACATTAACAATGGTATCGTCACCTTAAGTACTACTGCTAAGATGAAAGTTCTTATCCATTCTGTAGATGCGACATCTATTTATGACAAAGAACTTGACGGTGTAGATCACGTTTCTCTTGAAAAGGGTATTTACATTATCAATGGCAAAAAGATGGTTGTGAAGTAAGCTTTACACTATCTATAGAAAGCTAAAGAAGCAAAAATCTCCTGTAAGTCTCGTACTTTCAGGGGATTTTTGCTTCTTTTACGTAGCATAAAAGCAGTTCCTTTATTTGTTATTGTTCCTACTTAATCGTACCTTTGCACCCAATAATGAGCAGAATAATATCTATAGACTACGGGCGGAAACGCTGTGGAATAGCCGTAACCGACCCCTCAAAGATTATCGCGAACGGACTAACAACAGTACCCACTCACGAGTTGTTTGATTTTCTTATGAATTACCTAAAGGCAGAACCCGTGGAGTGCATCGTAATTGGACTACCACGACAAATGTCGGGCGAAATGAGTGAGAATGAAAAGAACATACGACCGTTCTATAATCGTTTACGTAAAGCGTTACCACAAATGCAAATAGACTTTTACGACGAACGATTTACTTCTGTTCTTGCCCATCAAGCAATGCTTGATGGTGGACTTAAAAAGAAAGCTCGACAAAACAAAGCTCTTGTAGACGAAATAAGCGCAACGATTATATTGCAAAGCTATATGGAGTCCAAACGAGAAAGAGTCTAGCCAAAAGTTAACTATCAATTCAATATAATAAATTCAAATGATTTTACCTATTAGCATATATGGTTTACCCATTCTAAGAAAAGTAGCAGAGGAGATAACCCCTGATTATCCAGAACTGAATACGCTTATTGACAATATGTATGAAACGCTTGACAAGAGCGACGGCGTGGGACTAGCTGCGCCACAAGTTGGCTTGTCGGTACGGCTCGTCGTGGTAGATCTCGATGTTCTGTCTGATGATTTCCCCGAATACAAAGGCTTTCGCCGTATTTATATGAATGGTCATATACTAGAGACCAACGATGAAATTAAATCGATGGACGAGGGTTGTTTAAGCCTGCCAGGTATCAGCGAACCCGTGAAGCGTCCTACTCGCATCCGAGTGCAGTATGTTGATGCCGATTTTAAGGCGCACGATGAATGGGTTGACAGCTATTTAGCTCGTGTCTTGCAGCATGAGTTCGATCATTTGGAAGGAAAAATGTTTATAGATCGTCTTGCTCCTTTGCGGAAAACAATGATAAAGGGAAAACTAACTTCGTTCTTGAAGGGAAAAGTTCATTGCTCTTACAAATTTAAATGCCTTAAATAAGCTTTGAAGCAGCTCCTGCTTTTCCTTGCTCTTTTCCCGCTATTTACGATAGCACAGATACACACCAATAGCGTGATGATGATGGGGCGTAATGCGCTCTATTATGACGACTATGTGCTTTCTATTCAGTATTTTAATCAGGTGATAAACGCAAAGCCTTATTTGTATGAACCTTACTTTTATAGAGGACTTGCCAAATTTTATCTTGGAGATTATCAGGGCGCTGAACAAGATTGTTCAGCGGCCATAGAGCGAGAGCCTTTTTACGATCGCTTGTATCAATTGCGTGGGCTCTGCCGTATCAAAACAGATCAATATATAGATGCGGCTAACGATTATCGCTCTGCTTTAAAATATGATCCTTATAATCAGGATGCCTGGTACAATATGGTGCTTTGTGAGGTACAAACAAAGGATTACAATCAAGCGAATGCCGATTTAGACGAGATGATTCAGAAATGGCCCAAATATGCGAAGGCCTATACAATAAAGGTACAGATCGCTTTGGCGCAAAAGGACACGGTGAAAGCGGATACATTACTCAATCGCGTTTTGGCGATAAGCCCTTTTGATGGAGATGCTTGGAGTGCTCGTGCGGCATTGTGCTTGGCGCGGGGACAATATGATCAAGCTGAAAAAGCATTAGACAAAGCAATCCTTCAATTTCCAAGAACGGTGGCACATTATGTGAACCGTGCTCTTGCACGCTATCATCAGGATAATTTGAGGGGCGCTATGGAGGATTATGATATGGCGTTAGGTATAGACGATCAAAGCTTTTTGGCACATTATAATAGAGGTTTGCTTTGCGCTCAATTAGGCGAAGATAATAAAGCGATTGTCGACTTTAACTTTGTACTTAAAACGGAACCAAAGAATGATATGGCGCGTTTTAATAGGGCTTTACTGCTTGAGCGAACTGGAAATTATAAGGCTGCGATAAGCGATTATAACCTTGCGATTAAGGAATATCCAAACTTTCTTGTGGGACTCGAAAATCGTGCTCGATGCAAGCGCCGTATCGGTGATGTACGTGGCGCGGCAGCCGATGAGCAACGTGTGTTGATTGCCCAGCTTGACCAAATGTATGGAAATAAACGTAGCATAAAGAAAACCCGTAAGCGCAAAGACAAGGATATAAAGAATTATCAAAAGATAATGGTCGAAGACGATGACGTGGAAACCCGTTTCTATGCGAACGATATGCGGGGAAAGGTGCAGAACCGTGATATGGAGAACGTAGCGCAACCGCTTTTTGTCTTGACGTTCTTTGAAGCAAAAGCAACGGAGTCTTCGGCTTCTAAACAACTTTTTTCTGTTGCTCTGAATGCCGTTAACAAATCAGGCTTTTTATGGCACAAAATGCTTCTTACTCATGGTGAACAGAGTATTCCAGAGTCACAACTCAAGCAACTTTTTACGCATATTGACGTACTCAAAAAGAATACGAAACATCTTGCGCTCTCCTCTTTTGCGCTAGGGGTAGAATTGGGTATGGTAAAGAACTATACCGAGGCTCTATCTTATTTAGACGAAGCGATTCAGTTAGACCCTATGTTTATGTTGGCTTATTTCGTTAGATCCTCGATGGTCGTTCAACAAGCAGAGGTTCTAGCTTCCGCTATTCTTGATAAAATAACATCGCCCGCAAAAATACGTGAACTTAGTTATGCAAAGGCGATAGCCGATCTTACAAAAGCAATTTCTCTTTCGCCAAAGTCCGCTTTTTTATATTACAACCGAGCTAATATCTATAAAATGAGAGGCTCTTTAAAGGAGGCTCTCGCGGATTATACGCGGGCCATAGAACTTGATACTCATTTAGCCGAAGCTTGGTATAACCGGGGATTAACGAACTTCTCTATGGGAAAGAATAGGGAAGGGCTAGAGGATATGAGTAAGGCGGGCGAAGGCGGATTATACAAGGCATATAGTCTTATAAAGTATTATTCAAGAGAACAATACCGAAAAAAATAAATATCATACAATGAGCGATTTACATTCAATAGCAGCATTATTCGATCTCGATGGAGTCGTGATAGACACAGAGTCTCAATACACCCTTCTTTGGGAACAAATAGGCAAAGACTATTTCCCTGAAATCAGTGGTTTCGCACACCTTATTAAAGGGATGACGCTTGTGCAGATTCATCAGAAGTATTTTTTAGATAAACCCAATGAATACGAGGAGGCAAAGCAGAAGCTTGAGGCTTTTGAATTGCAAATGACGTATGAATTTATTCCAGGTGTTGAAACCTTCTTGACGGCGTTGCGTGCTGCGGGTATCCAAACGGCGGTTGTGACAAGTTCTGATCGTAAAAAAATGAAGCGTGTTTATGAAGTGCAACCTCGTTTGAAGTCTTATTTTGATCGCATCTTTATGGCGGAACATTTTGCTCACTCTAAACCCGATCCCGATTGCTATCTTTTAGGAGCAAAAGAATTTGGCTTGCCTCTTTCGCAATGTGTTGTGTTCGAGGATTCCATCAATGGTTTAAAAGCAGGTGTAGCAGCCCAAATGGTGGTGGTAGGACTTACTACGACTCATCCCGAAGCCATCGTTTCTCAGTACTCAAATCTCGTTATTCCTGACTTTGAGAACTTTAATATTGAGAAAATGCAGGCTTTACTCTCTTTGTAAGTAAAAAAGAAGTACTTTTGCACAACTTTTCAAGACACTCCTGCTTTTTAAAGAGCAGGAGCTAATAATAAATAAGATATGGCAGGCTATTTAGTAGAAGATACGCGTAAAGTGACTACGCACCGACTAATAGAGATGAAAGAACAAGGTAAGAAGATAGCGATGCTTACTTCTTATGACTATACCACTGCAAAAATAGTGGATGGAGCTGGAGTTGATATTATTCTGGTGGGCGATTCGGCATCGAATGTGATGGCTGGAAATCAAACCACACTCCCCATAACCCTAGACCAAATGATTTATCACGCTCGCTCTGTGATGCGTGGCGTAAAGCGTGCTTTGGTGATATGTGATATGCCTTTTGGTACCTATCAAGTGAACCCTACAGAGGGGGTAAAGAATGCCATTCGTATTATGCAAGAAAGTGGTTGCGATGCCTTAAAGTTAGAGGGTGGTGTAGAAATCCTTGATACCGTTAAAACCATTATTGATGCCGGGATTCCTATTATGGGGCATCTTGGACTTACACCGCAGAGTATTAACAAGTTTGGTACCTATGCCGTGCGTGCTCGCGAAGCAGCCGAAGCCGAAAAATTATTATCCGATGCTCACGCGCTAGCGGAGGTGGGATGCTTTGGTATCACCCTCGAAAAAATACCCGCAACCCTCGCAAAGCGAGTAGCAGAAGAGGTGAAGGTACCCATTATTGGGATTGGTGCTGGGGGAGATGTTGATGGGCAAGTGTTGGTGATTGACGATATGCTTGGAATGGACAGTGCTTTTAGTCCAAAGTTTCTTCGTCGATATGCCGATTTGCATACAATTATGACCAATGCTATTGGGCAATATGTTACCGATGTAAAAGAGAGCACTTTTCCGAACGAGAACGAGCAATACTAAGTCATACGAAATGAAAACGATTTCACACGATAGGCTTTGGCATTCTGATTTTATGAGCTTAGGTCTCGTTAATTTATTGATTACAACTTCGCTTTTTCTTTTGATACCTCTATTTCCCAATTGGGTGGTAGACGGTAAGCTTGGAAATACCTTCTCTTATGCGGCAGCAGGAGCTACGTTTGCCATTGGACTCTTTTTACCAGGTCCTTTTAATTCTTACCTCGTTGATTTTTATAAGCGTAAAACCGTGTGCGTGATCGCTATTATCGCAGTGTTGCTCATCACGTTTTTGCTTAATTTTGTAGCCGATTTAGCTTTAATCTCGTTTCTGCGCCTCCTTCAAGGTGCTGCATTTTCTGTAGCACAAATGTCGCTTGGTAGCACATTGGTCAACGATCTTTCGATGAGTCATCATCGTACGAAAGCAGATTATTATTATGCGTGGTTTGGACGTTTTGGGTTGCCATTGGGCATGTTCTTGGGTATGTTTGTCTTAGAGCATTGGGGATTAATGGTTGCTTGGGTTCTTTCTTTAGGAATGGGAGGTGTCGCCTTACTCTTGCTAAGCCGAATCTACGTGCCGTTTCGTGCGCCCCTCAATACGAGTCTTTTTTCGCTCGATCGCTTCTTTCAACCACAGAGCTTCTTCCTCTTTCTCAATTTTTGGCCTATTGCGATACTGGCAGGTTTACTAATCGGTGAGTTCTATTCGTGTCAATCGTATGCTCTCATTATGGCAGGCTTTGCTGTAGCGCTTTTTTCTCAACGAGCTTTATTTGTTGATGCCGACTTGCGGAGCGAAATCGTTAGTGGACTTCTTCTTTTGGGCGCTTCGATTTTGTTGCTTGCTACAAATCCAGTTCAGCGGGTTCAGTATCTTGCTTTTCCGATTGGAGGCATTGGATTGGGCTGGGTCTCTTCGCGTTTTTTGCTCTATTTTTTAAAGTTGTCGGGACATTGTCAGCGTGGAACATTACAAAACACATATATGCTGTGTTGGGAGTCGGGTATTAGCATTGGCTTTCTTTTGAGTTTCTTTTTTGAAGACAAGTCCCTTTTTTGTCTTGCTTTAATTCTTATCGCTTTGTTCTTATATCTCGTTGTAACGCATCGATGGTTTATGCAGCATAAAGACCGCGATTTTAAGTTTAGAGAGATTTAATACTTCTTTTTTCCTTCCCATAGTCTAGCGAGGCGTTCTTTTGCTTTCACTTCTTGTGGATTGTTTTGTGGTACATACAGTTTTGTGGCGGCTAGCGTGTTGGGCAAAAAGGGCTGTTGCACGAAGTTCTCTGGATAATCGTGTGAATACTTATACCCGTCGGCATATCCAAGTTCTGCCATAAGTTTGGTAGGCGCGTTGCGCAAGGGGAGTGGTACGGGTTCGTTTCCCGTTCGTTTCACCACTTCTATAGCGTTGTTGATTCCTAGATAAGCCGAGTTGCTTTTAGGACTTGTTGCCAGATAAACGGTGGCTTGCGCAAGAGGAATACGTCCTTCTGGCCAACCAATTTTCATCACTGCGTCAAAAGCCGCATTTGCGAGTAGTAGCGCATTCGGATTGGCTAGCCCCACGTCTTCACTTGCCGATATGACCAATCGTCGAGCAATAAAAGACGGTTCCTCGCCACCCTCAATCATTCGAGCCAACCAATAGAGCGCGGCATCGGGATCACTGCCTCGTATACTTTTGATGAAAGCCGAAATAATATCGTAGTGCATCTCTCCATCTTTGTCGTATGCCATTGGGTTCTGTTGTAATCGTTCGGTTACAGTGGCATCGTCGATAACGATGGTTTCGTAGGGCGTGGCAGCCTGGAAAATGAGGTCGAGTATATTGAGCAATTTACGAGCATCTCCCCCACTATAATGTAGCATCGCACCCGTCTCTTTCAATTCTATTTTTCTTTCTTTAAGTTCTACGTCTGTTTGCAGTGCGCGTTGTGTCAATTCGAGTAAATCCTCCTTTTCAAGACTTTTGAGTACGTATACTTGACAGCGAGATAGCAGAGGTCGGATGACTTCGAACGATGGGTTTTCTGTGGTAGCACCTATTAACGTAATCGTACCCGTTTCTACGGCAGCAAGGAGGGAGTCTTGTTGACTTTTCGAGAAACGATGTATTTCATCGATGAATAGAATGGGGCTTTTGGTGTTGAAAAAGCGATCTTTGCGCGCACGCTCTATTACTTCGCGCACCTCTTTCACGCCACTGCTCACGGCACTGAGTGTATAAAAAGGCGTATCTAGTTTGTGGGCAATGATTTGTGCAAGCGTTGTTTTGCCAACTCCTGGAGGACCCCACAGAATGAAACTCGAGATGTTGCCCGAATCGATCATTTGGCGAAGCACACACCCCTTTCCAACAAGGTGTTTTTGCCCCATGTATTCATCGAGCGTTTTCGGTCTGAGTCTTTCGGCTAAGGGTGCGGACATAATGGTGAAGGAGTTAGAAGTTTATTTTTGAGTATTAAAGAGCCTACAAAGTTAATGTTTTTCATTTATTCTTCTTATCTTTGGCGGAAAAGAAATTTACGAATTATGAGCCGAATGACTTCTCTCTCTATTCTCATTCCAGAATACAATGAAACTTGTATAGAACTTGTTCGGGCTTTGTCTGAGCAAGCGGCTACGATTTCTAGCTTGAATTATGAGATTCTTGTTGCTGATGATTGCTCTACGCTTTCTGCGGTGGTGGTGCAAAACCGGCAAATTAACCAAATCAAGAATTGTTATTTCTTGGAATATCCTGAAAATTTCGGACGGGCTGCCCTTCGCAATAATTTAGCGGATCAGGCGCATTACGAGAACTTGCTATTCATTGATTCTGATGCTCAAGTATTTTCTCCTACTTTTATCCGTACTTATGTTGAGATGGCCTTCCGCGCGGAGGTGGTGTGCGGTGGTGTGCGCAATTTGGATCATTTGCCTTCTCCGCGTGTTAGTCTTCGTTATCGTTATGAAAAAGCGGCCACCGTTGTGCGTACGGTGTGTTATCGCCAAAAGCACCCTTATCATTATTTCACCACGTTTAATTTTCTAATTAAGCGGGAGCTTTTTCATACGATTAAATTTGATGAGCATTGTGTGGAATATGGTTATGAAGATGCGCTTTTTGGTGTAGAACTTCGCGAACGAGCTATACAAATACGGCATATCGATAATCCGTTGGTGCATACAGGTATGGATTTTAACGAAATCTTTTTGGAAAAGACAGAAGCCGCATTGCGTACGCTGAACCATTTGGGGGGAAAAATGCAGGCTTCGGCTGCCGTCTCTCAGGCGGTTTGTCGCATACAACAGTTTCATCTACTTGGCGTTTTTCGCTTTGCTTACAAGCTTTTTGTACCTCTTTTGCGTGCTCAGTTAATGAGTTCTCGTCCGTCTTTGACCTTGTTTAAACTCTATAAGTTGGGCTATTATAGCACATTGAACGAAAAAAGATGACAGCCCCCTTTCGCCTTGTGGTTTTTTCGTATTTTTGCATCCGTAAAAGCCCTTTCTGAGATAGCGGTGCATACCGATTTGTATTTTGCGCTTTTGAAGGGTGTGACAAAGAACAGTCCTATATTATCAATCTTTAAAGAATAAATAGAATGAAAAAAGTATTTAGAATGACGTCCTCCTTATTTCTCTTGTTGGCTTTTGCGCTGGTAGGAACACAGCTTACATCTTGTTCGGATGATGATGACGAAACGAAATCAAAAAGTTGTTATTACACAACGGACTTTGAATCAATGAGTAGTTCAAGTGATGATATGATGGCTGAAATTCGACTGATAGAGAGCACCTTTTTGAAAAAAAATGGTGTGAAAGAAAAACCGTTCAAACTTATTGGATCGGATTGTGATGGTACGGTGAAAAAAGCGTGTCAAGAAGCAGAAGCAGAGCTAAAAGATAAGAAATGGAATGGCAAATATGTATATACGGTTGTAAATATGTCAACAGGAAAAAACGTGTATACTTACGAAATTAAATAAGACAACCAGTTCCGATTTTTGGAAAGAGGATTGCTAAAAAAAGGAGCGCGCTCGATGTAAAATTCGAGCGCGCTTCTTTTGTAATTCGAGCGTGCTCGAATTTTTTTACGTGGAATTATGAAGGAAACGCGAAAAGGAAAAAGAAAGGGCCGTGTCTAACTTTTGGCGTTTAAATCAAAAGTGACACAGCCCTTTTTTAGCATTGTATCGGGTCGAAATTTATTTGTACAACTGTTCGGGCGTAATGCGTTTCGCCTTTTTTTCACCATCACGTTGAATCCAAACATTGCCATCATCCCAATAAGTAGGCCAACCGCCTCCAATATGACCGAGGAATAGAATTCGAATGGTGTGTAGCCCTTGGCTTAGCACTTTGCTGCGTGATCCACGCAGATTGCGTTTTACTAAGTTTTGATCATTGCTCACAACGAGTTCGTTGTCTATCCAAACTTCGGCATTGTTAGAACTAAACTTATAGATGCCATTGGCAGGTATTAAAACTTTTCCTTCGGCTATGGCGGCGTAGTTTTTGAGGTTGCGCAAGTTGCTGTTTGCTTCCATTTGTGATCTAATTTCTTTTATGTCAGAGATAGACTTCTGTTCCCAATGGGTGACACCTTGGAGCTCTGCTGTTCGGAAATAGTTTCCGCGAGCGATGCGAAGGTTTAATCCTTTTCCTGCAAGAGTGTCGGAGGTTGATACAGGTGTGTATGGTTGCTTGTTGATAGCGATGGTACGCACGGGAGAAAGTAGACCGCAAGGTAAAAGAGTCGCTATTTTTAGTGTTGTAGACGAGGTAAAAAGCAAGGGCTTCGTGTATGGTGTCGACGATGGAACAGGCTCTGTGCCGTTGGTGGTATAAACCATTTGCTCTGGGCGTGTGGTGCTGAAGGTCGTATAAATGGAGTCGGTGAAAGCGAGAACGTCTGACGAGCCACCTGGTTGCTCTGGAAGTGGAATATGGTATTTGACGCCATGGGCTTGTAGACGAAGGTAGGTGTCGTTGTCTACTTTACGAACGAAGCGTTGGAAATCCTTTTTGTTGGGCTGTGTCCATCCAATTTCAGCTAAGGCCATCGTACGGGGATAGAGTTGATGCTCGAGCATTTGTTCGTTGAGCACATATTCTGCCCATAGATTGGTTTGTACGCCAAGAACAAAACCGTCTTTACCTTCTTCGATGAGTACTTTGGGGGTAGGGTTGTAGGAATATACTTTTTGAAGTGTTGAATAGCCACCAATCGCCATGGGCTCTATGTGTGGATCTCCTTGGTAGAAGTCAATGTACATCCCTTGGCTTCCTGGTGTCATAATCACGTTGTGACCTGCACGTGCTGCTTCGATGCCTCCATCTTCTCCTCTCCACGACATAATGGCGGCAGAGGGATTGAGGTTTCCTCCTTCGAGTATTTCGTCCCAACCAATAATACTTTTCCCTTTCTTGTTCAGGTATTGCTCAATGCGTCTCACCACGTAGCTTTGTAGTTTGGCTTCTTTGGGGCTCCGGGGCTCATCTTTTAGTCCAAGCTCTTTTATGCGCGTTTGACAGAGAGGACAATTTTTCCATTCTCCACGAGGACTTTCATCGCCACCGATATGGAAATAATGACTGGGGAATAGTTCTACGAGTTCATCTATTACGTTTTCCAAAAATTGAAATGTTGTTTCTTTCCCAGGACACATCACGATGTCTTCGACACCCCAAATAATGCGGGGTGTTATGCTATCACCTTTGCACGACAACCAAGGATAGGCGGCAATTGCGGCAAGTTCATGCCCTGGTATTTCGAGTTCGGGCACAATGTTGATGTATCGTTCGCGAGCATAAGCTACGACTTCTTTTATTTGGTCTTGTGTGTAGAAGCCTCCATAGCGAGAACCGTCACCTTCGGTGCGCCATGCTCCTGCGTTATTGCGATTGGTTAGTTCTGGATATTTCTTGATTTCAACTCGCCATGCTTGATCTTCGGTGAGATGCCAATGTAAGTTGTTGATTTTAAAAAGAGAGAGCACATCGATTTGTCGCTTAATGGCTTCGATAGGCATAAAGTGACGGCAAACGTCGAGCATTACTCCACGATACTTGAATCGAGGGGCATCTTTTATTTCGACGCAGGGTGCTATCCATTGAAGGTGTGTTGGTGTGGTATTACCCTCAATAGCGGAGGGTAGTAGTTGCATAAACGATTGCATCGCATAGAATAAGCCTTGTGCGGTTTGTGCCGTAGCGGTAACGCTTTGGGTGGTAACGGATAATTCGTAGCCTTCAGTTTCTTTTATGTTTGGCGATAGCAAGAGAGAGATGCTGCCAATTATCGGTTTGTTTACGATACGAACTTTAAAACCTGTTGCGGCATTAATTTTAGATGCAAAGAAGGCTGCAAGGGTGCGTGCTTCCTTTCCTTTTGCATAAATGGAGGTAGAAGGAGTAATTTTAAATACACCTTTGGTTTGAAGCAGTTCATTTGGATAGGGGATAATCGAGGCCTTGTTTTTTTCAATTCCTACCGACTCCCCAGAGTTGGTTTGAGCGGATAAGCCCAAGGTGAGTAGCATTGTAGCTACGGTTATAAATACTTTTTTCATAAAGGGATAGATATGTTTGTTTTTTTCTTTGATGGCTCAAAGATAGTAAATAAAAATGAGAAAAAGGGTACACGTTGGTATATTATAGGGCGGAATGGGATGGAGCTACTCGTCTCTTTTTATACGCCCAAAAGAAACCGTCTATCTCCTTGTTGGAAGATAGACGGTTTTTTGAATTGTAAAATAGAAAGTTTGCGGCTATTTACACGAAAGCCGTGGAAATTTATAGCGTAATGGTTTTGGACAATAAAGCATAGTCTAAGATAGTCATTGCCGCCATAGCTTCTACGATGGGTACGGCTCTTGGCAACACACAAGGATCATGGCGACCACGTGCTTTTATAGAAGTTTTATTTCCAAAAACATCAACGGTTTGTTGCTCCATAAGTAGTGTTGCAACGGGTTTGAAGGCAATTCGGAAATAGATGTCTTGCCCATTGCTGATGCCACCTTGTATACCGCCACTATGGTTGGTTTGGGTGGTGATAGATCCATCGGAGGCTTTACAGAAAAGGTCGTTTTGCTCACTACCTCGTGCTGTTACGCCGCGAAATCCTTCGCCATATTCAAATCCTTTTACCGCATTGATGGAGAGCATGGCACTTCCTAAGGCGGCATGAAGTTTCCCGAAGGAGGGCTCTCCAAGCCCTACGGGGCAACCTGTTATAACACACGTGATGATGCCCCCAATGGTGTCGCCTTCTGACTTTACGCGAGAGATGAGTTGTTCCATTTCTGCTGCTTTCTGCGCATCAGGACAACGTACGGCATTCCGTTCCGTTTGACTTAAGTCGTAGTGCTTATAGTCTTTTTCTAAACAGATAGCGCCAACTTGCGAGGTATAAGCGCGCACCGAGATGCCTACTTGTTGTAAAGCTAGTTTTGCAAAGGCTCCTCCAACGCATCGTGATAAGGTTTCACGGGCAGAGGAACGTCCTCCTCCACGATGATCGCGAATGCCATATTTACGTTGATAGGTAAAGTCTGCGTGTGAAGGACGGAACACTTCTTTTAGGTTATTGTAGTCGTTAGAATGTTGATTTTCGTTGTATACGATGAATCCGATAGGACAACCCGTAGTTTTTCCTTCGAAGATACCAGAGAGCAGTTCTACGTTGTCGCGTTCTTTACGCGAGGTCGTGATGCGGCTTTGCCCTGGGCGACGACGGTCCAGCTCGCTCTGGATGAAATCGATATTGACTTCTAAACCAGCGGGCATCCCATCAATGACTCCTCCTACGGCGACGCCATGACTCTCGCCAAAAGTGGTGAGCTTAAATAGATTTCCGAAAGTATTCATCTTTACAAGGTGCTAATGGTTCAACAGATCAGAAACGAATAAATTGATTCTGATTTAGTGGCAGTTTCCGCAGCCACAGCCTTCTTCTTTGTCGCCATCGCAGTCGCAATCATCGCCACAACTATCGCAGCCGCAACCACAGCCATCGCCGCTTAAACGTTTGATAATCGCTTGAATCTCTTCTTCTGTGGCATCGCGAGCGCTAATAACTTCACCTACAAAATGCAATTCTTTACCAGCAAGACGATTGTTAAAGTCCATGACAACCAAATCTTCGCGAACTTCAAGGACGAGTCCTTCAAAGCGATTTCCGTCATCGTTCATCATCGGTACTGATGCTCCAGGATATATTTGGTCTTTATCGAAGCGTCCCTCAACAGAAAAGATGTTTTTATCGAGTTCGAGTACACGGTCTTTCATATATTCTCCATATCCATCTTCTACGGAAAGAGTAAAGTCGAATTTTTCTCCTTCTTTCAAAGGCAATAGGTTACTCTCAAATTTTTCGAGTGTAAGACCCATTCCAGAAATGAATTGGAAGGGATGTTCTGTAAATGCTTTCTCTATGAGTTCTGATTTACTGTCTGAATTGGCTGCGTAAAGCTCGTAGGCTACGGTGATGTGCTTGTTGTTTGTTTCCATTTATATATATAATAGGTGTATATGCTTGTTTTGTTGTATGCTTTGCAGGCATAAAAATAGCTCGCTTAACCCGTTCGTAAATGCCTAAAGGCATAAATTCGTGGCAAAGATAATGCTTTTCTGTCAAAACGACACGATTATCGTGTCGTTTTGTTGTGGGGCGTGATTGCTTTCTTGCGGGTTAATAGGCTTCTTTCTTTTCACTCTTTTCCCAAATATGGAAAGCTTCAATTGCTTCATTTTCCATTATTTGTAAAGCGGGTAATTTGCGCTCAACTTGTGGTAAGCTTAGTTCGCTATAGATAAAGGAATCGTCAAAACCAATCTCTTTTGCATCTTGCGCTGTATTTCCATAATAAAGGTGACTGATATGTGCCCAATAGATGGCGCTTAAACACATGGGACAAGGTTCGCAAGACGAATAAATATCGCAGCCTTCCAGATTAAATGTGTTTAAGGTTTTACAAGCATTGCGAATGGCACAAATCTCCGCATGAGCTGTGGGGTCCTTATTACTCGTGACTCGATTAACTCCGCGAGCTATGATTTCTCCGTCTTTTACAATTACAGCTCCAAAAGGACCTCCTCCTTTTTCTATGTTTTCTATAGAAAGACGGATGGCTTCCGACATAAAATTATGATTCATCGTGATAATTGGTTTATTTAAAGCACTAAGTTAGTACTTTTTCTTGAAATCATTAACTTTTTGAGTACTTTTGTACTCAAATTTAGTTATGAACCTCATTATAGACATCGGAAATACTCAAACCAAATTGGTCGCTTTTAAGAATGGAGAGCCTGCGAGCGAGGTGATTACGTGTGATAATACGTTGTCGGCATTGCCTGCCTTCTTAGCACAATATGCGTGTGAGCAAGGTATCGTTTCAACGGTGATAACCTTATCACCAGAAGCTGAAGCACAGTTGCATGCGTTACCTTTTACCGTGTTGCGTTTTACTTCCACAACGCCTGTTCCCATACGTGTGGCTTATCGAACACCGCAAACTCTAGGTGTAGATCGTATCGCGGCGGTGGTTGGCGCGGTTACGATAAAGGCGAATCGTAACCTTTTGGTCATCGATGTAGGTACGTGTATTACTTATGAATTAGTGGATGCCGCGGGTGTTTATCAAGGAGGAAATATATCTCCAGGTATAAAGATTCGCTTAAATGCTTTGCATCAATACACGGGACTCCTTCCTCTTGTATCGGAAATAGGCGAAACGCCAGATGTGGGCTTCGACACATCTACGGCGATCCGGTCGGGCGTTATAAATGGCATTACAAATGAAATGGAAGGTTATATCGCCGCGTTTAGTAGAAAATATCAGCACCTTTTTGTTTTTTTAACTGGCGGAGACAGCTTGCGCTTTGCTACTCGAACAAAAAGTGCCATCTTTGCAGATAAATTTTTAGTGCCCCGTGGGCTCAATCGCATATTAGAATATAATGATAAAGAATAAAAAAACACTGTTTGCTCTTCTCTTACTTGCTGTTCCAGCTGTATTTTCGGCTCAGACGAATGGTTGCAATTCGCCTTACTCTCGCTATGGCTTAGGGGCATTGTCTGATCAATCAGAAGGCGCAAGTAAAGCGATGGGTGGACTCTCACAAGGTATTCGCAATAGTAAACAGATCAACTTTCTGAATCCCGCTTCGTATTCGGCTGTAGACTCTCTTACGTTCCTTTTTGATGTTGGACTTTCTTTGTATAACAACAATCTAAATTATGGTGGGCAAAAGATAAACGCAAAAAATACAACGTTCGATTATATGACGGTGGCTTTCCGTGCATGGAAAAATGTAGGAATGTCAATTGGTCTTATTCCTTTTAGCTCTATTGGTTATGATTTTTCTACGACCACTCCGATGGAAGATATAGATGGCTTAGGTGAAAAGAGCTCAACGATTGCTTACAAAGGCGATGGCGGGTTGCATCAAGTTTATTACGGCATTGGATTTTCACCGATAAAGAATCTTTCTATTGGTGCAAATGCTTCTTATTTATGGGGCGATTATTCTCATTCTGTCGTAGCTTCGTATAGTGAAACGGCTATTTATTCATTAGCACGTTATTATAAAGCAGACCTAAGTACTTATAAATTGGATTTAGGCTTACAATATGGTTTGCAGCTAAATAAAAACAACCGATTGACGATAGGTGCGACGTATGGTTTAGGTCATAAAATAGCTTCACCGGCTCTCTTTATCAATCAAAAGTTGAATAGCAATACGGTTGTGAGTGGTGACACCTCTTCTGTGTCGAATGCTTTCGAATTGCCACATACGTTTGGACTCGGTTTAGCTTGGGCTTCGGGTGATAAGTTTGTCGTTGGCGCAGATTATAGTTGCCAATTATGGAGTAAGGCTAAGTTTCCACAACTTTCAAACTCGAATGTGTTTGATTCGCAAACGGGCGCATTCTCTGATCGACACAAGATAACGATTGGTGGTGAATATTTACCGAATGTGAATAGCATACATTATGGTGGTCACATTCGTTATCGTGCAGGGTTCTCTTATACCTCCCCTTATGCAAAGATAAATGGTTCGGAAGGCGCGAACACCTATGCGGTTACGTTTGGAGTGGGATTGCCTATTATGAATACTTATACCAAACGCAATCATCCCGTGATTAATATTTCTGCGGGCTGGGAACACGTAAAGCCTAAAGTAGCAGGTCTTATTACTGAGAATTACTTGCGTTTGAGCATAGGACTGACGTTTAATGAGAAATGGTTCCAGAAGTGGAAAGTAGAATAAGCCGAAGAGGGTTGCTTTAAATGAATGTTATCCCGTCTTCTTCACCTATATCTTTTCGTTCACTCTTCATCGGATTCCAGAGTGTTGTGGTGGCGTGCTTGCTATATGCTTGTTCTAACGATGCGCCACCAATGGCTCCTGCCGTTCGTAATCGTGAAAACGTAGCGGTGATGTCCACTTATGGTGTGTCAAAACTGATCTCTGACTCAGGTATTATTCGTTATAAAATAATCGCAGAGCAATGGGATGTTTACGATCAGGCGAAACCCCCAAAGCAAAGTTTTTCAAAAGGTATATTCCTTGAAAAATTTGACGAAAAGTTTCATGTAGAGCTCCATATAACAGCCGACACAGCGTATTGCTATAATCAAAATCTATGGGAATTGCGCGGACGCGTGTTTATTCGTAATGTACAAGGCACCACCTTTAGCACAGAAGAACTCTTCTGGGATATGGGGCAACACAGTATGTACTCTCATAAATTTGTACATATCATAACACCAGAAAGAGAGTTGCAAGGTTATCGTTTTAAGTCGAATGAGCAAATGACAGATTACGAAATATATGATTCAAAGGGAATCCTTCCCGTATTAAATGAATCGGCAAGTCCCGATTCTGTACCTCGAGAACCACCCGTAAGACCTCAGAAGTAGTCTGGGATAAGTAGTTTTTAACAAGAATAGTAAATAAAATAGAGGGTCCAGTGAACTTTTAAGCGTAGATAGTCGCTCAATTAGTGCGATTTTTATATCTTTGTGCGCTTTATTAAAGGAATAATAAAAACAACAATAATAATAATAATGGCAGCATTACAAAAAATCAGGAGCAAAGGCAGCCTGCTGATAATCGTTATCGGCTTGGCCCTTTTTGCGTTTATCGCAGAAGAGTTCTTTCGCTCCTTGGAGACAACCTCCAATGAGAACAAACAACAAGTTGGTGAAATTTACGGTGATAAACTTTCCGTGAAGGATTATCAAGCAATGGTAGATGAGTTTACAGAAGCTGTAAAAATGACGCGTCAAACCAATTCGCTTAGTGACGCAGAATTGAATCAACTAAAAGACCAAGTATGGCAGACTTACTTAAACTATCAGTTGATAAAGCATGAAGCGGATAAGTTGGGCATGACTGTGACCGATGCCGAAATGGAAGCTGTGATAAGTCAAGGTACAAACGAAATGCTTCTTCAAACTCCTTTCCGTAATGAGAAAACAGGCATGTTTGATGCGACGATGCTTAAAACCTTCCTTAAAAATTACGAGGAAATGCAGAGTAAGAAAGATCAAGTACCTGCACAATCCTTAGAATATTATCAAGGTCTGTTTAAGTTCTGGACTTTCGTAGAAAAAACATTACGTCAAAACCTTCTTATCGAAAAGTTCCAAGTATTGCTTGCAAAATCGTTTGTAGCTAATCCTATTGCTGCAAAAAATGCTTACGAAGCACGTGTCAATAAGTCTGATCTTCTTTTGGCTTCAGTTCCTTACGCTTCGATAAATGATAAAGAAGTAAGTATTACGGACAACGACCTCAAAGCGAAATACAACGAGAAGAAAGAGATGTTTAAGCAATATGTTGAAACTCGTGATATTAAGTTTGTAGAAGTCGCTGTAACGGCTAGCCCTAAAGATAGAGCGGACTTAGATAAAGATATGGCGGACTATTATAAGCAACTTACAGCTGCGAATGCCGATGTGGCAAACATTGTACGCTTGAGCGGTTCTTTGGTGAACTACGTTCCTCTTCCTGTCTCTAAGCCATCATTACCTTCTGATATTTCTGCGCGCTTAGATTCTATTGCGTTAGGTTCAACGACTGCACCTTTTTATAGCGAAGCCGACAATACGTTGAATATCGTGAAGGTAAGCTCGAAGGTTCAGGCTCCCGATTCGATCCAATTCCGTCAGATTAGTGTACAAGGTGCAACGGTTGATGCTGTTCGTGCCTCTTCCGATAGCATTTACAAAGCACTACAAGCTGGTGCTGATTTCGAAACAATTGCGAAGACCTATAAACAGACAGGTGAAAAGGCATGGCTAACGTCTGCTCAATACGAAAGAAGTCAACTTGACGACAACAATACAAAATACGTAAAAGCCATTACGACTTTGGGCGTAAACGCAATGCAAAACTTAGAGCTTGATAATGCAAATATCATTATTCAGGTAGTAGATCGTCGGGCAATGACCGATAAATACGAGATTGCAGTTGTAAAGCGTACCGTTGATTTTAGTAAGGATACGTATCGTGCTGCTTACAATTCGTTTAGTCATTTTATTGCTGCAAACCCTACCGTAAAGGAAATGGAAGCAAATGCAGCCAAGAGCGGGTATGCCGTTCAAGAACGTTTGGATTTACAAAACAATGAACATTACATTGCTCGTATAGAGAATACTCGTGAAGCACTTAAATGGGTGTTTGAGGCGAAGGATGGTGAAATCTCTCCTCTTTATGAATGTGGCGCAAACGATCATCTTTTGGTGATAGCACTTCTGAAAGTTCACGAAACAGGTTATCGTTCTTGGGAAGATGTGAAAGACGCTCTTAAGTCGATGGTTCTTCGCGACAAGAAAGCAGAGAAAATAATGACAAATATGAGTGGTGTGAAGAGCATTGCGGAGGCACAGAAAAAGGCTGGAGTTCTTATTGACACGGTACAGAATGTATCCTTTGCTGCTCCTACATTTGTCAAGGCTACGGGTACAACAGAACCTATCCTAGGTGGTAGTGTATGCAAAACAGCTGTCCATAAATTTGCAGGCCCATTAAAGGGTAATAACGGCGTTTATATGTATCAAGTTGTTGCAAAGCATAAGGATCGTGAAGCGTATAATGAAAAGAGTGAATCGACCACTTTGATTCAAACCTATATGCAATCTGCAAGTCGTTTCTTAAACGACCTTTATTTAAAAGCGAATGTAAAAGACAAACGCTACTTGTTCTTCTAAAGAGAGCGTGAGATAGAATAAAAAGGAATCATCAATTGGAGTAACATTCAATTGATGATTCCTTTTTTAGTTAGAAACGAAAATCTTCAGCGTTTGAGAAGAGAGATTAAAAAGAGGTATGTATGGCGATACCCACATTTCGTCCATCGTAGAAAGGTACAGCGATAGTTGGCTTGTTTTTTCGATGAAAAAGTTTTGAAAATACGGGATAGAGTAGGTACGCGGTTTTCGTACTGATGATACCGATTCCTGCTCCTGCCAATACATCGGTAAGCCAATGACGATTGTTGTACATCCGAAAGAGACCAGTGCCCGAAGCCACCGTATATCCCGCAATACCTATCCACGGAGACACTTCGTGATATTCTTGCCATACCATTTCGGCTCCTAAAAAAGCCGTAGCGGTGTGTCCAGACGGAAAGGAATTGTGAGCAGAACCATCGGGACGTTCAATGCGTGTTGCCGTTTTTAGGGCAAGTGTTGCGCATTCGGTTATCATAGCAGCTGTGGCAAGTACAACGATACGTTCCGTTAAGGAGTGTTTGGCCTTTACACCACAAGCGTCGAGGGCAAAGGTGGCAACGGCAGGGACATATTGAGCATAGTCGTCTAGGGTTATACGGTGGTCTATGTTTTCTTGTAGCTCATCGCGAATTTCTTTGTTTTGGTATTTCAACCAAGGACTTTTCAGCCCTATAATTCCTATGCTGATAAAGGCCGAGGGTATCAATACCGATGGCCAGTTGAATGCTTTTGAAGGTCTTTTGTGTTCTTGAACAACAGCTGGGGATGCTGTAATGTTTAAACTGTCTATATCCTTTGAGGAAGTAGGCAGAGCGCTATTTACAGCTAATAATGTGATAAGAATTTTGTAGCGTTTCATACGTTTCTTTTTATCGACGAGACTTTCTTGTCGCTACAAAAATAGTACTCAATTTTGAAGAAATTCTGAAGAAAAAGCTGTGTGACGTAAAAAAGAGCGGCGTTTTCTTAGAAATTCACACAAAAAGTATGCTGTCCTGGTGTGTGGTGATAGTGAAGGTCCCAACCGTGGTGCTCGCAGATGGCTTTCACAATGGGAAGGCCTAGTCCATTTCCTTTTTTGTCTTTATTCTTATAAGAGAAACGGGTGAAAAGCGTTGCAACGTCTAGCGCATCATCCTTCGATAAGTTTGTGATCGAAAGGCTTTGAGGTTCAATGGTAATCGTTATCAAGGTTTCTTCAGCAGCGTGACGAATGGCGTTGGTGAGCAGGTTGCTTAAGAGGCTTTCGAGTAGCGTCGCGTTGGCGAAAAGGTAGAGCTCTTTTGTGTTGCAAATGAGATGAATCCGTGAACTGTCCATTATTCCATCGAAGAGGTCTATGATGTGATGTAGCTTTTGGACTAGTGCTATTTTCTCTTTCTCTTCGAATTGACTGTTGTTGATTTTGGCGAGTAAGAGCAAGTCCTTGTTGAGTTGAGACAGTCGAGCGGATACTTGATATAAGTTTTGTATGATGTTGGCTTGTTCTTCTGTTAGATTTGGTGATTGTAAAAGCATGTCGAGTTGGCTTTGGAATACGGCGATAGGTGTTTGCAGCTCGTGTGACGCGTTCTCCGTAAATTCTCGTTGCACCTTGTAACTATTCACGTTCTTTTTGATGAGAGAGGAAATAGCCTTGTTTAAGCGCGAAAATTCTTTAATATTGCTTTCGTGGAAGAGAGGTATCTGATTCTCTTCTAGCTTGAAGCGTTCCATCTTGCACAACGTGTCATCGAATGGTTTCCATAAACGTTTTGAGAGAAACCGCATGGCAAACGCAAGCGATACGGTCAGGACGATGACGATAACAAAGAATTGAATCATAATGCCCATTATGATATCTCGTTCTAGGTCGAACACGGGAATGGGCATTCCGCTTTTAACAGATTCTATGAAGTCCATAAGTTCTTCTGCATAGAAGTTTTTTGTAAGAAAATAGAACAACGGGGTGGCAAGGAGGAGCCAGCCGAGAGTGCAAAAGAAAAACTGCGTGAGGCTTTTTCGTAACAGATTGTTCATTGTTCTGACCATTTATATCCTGTTCCGTACACTGTTTTTATATAATCAGGACATCCCCTATTGGTGAGCTTTGCTTTGAGATTTTTGATATGGGTGTATACGAAATTGAAACTGTCGAGCATATCTGCCATATCACCACAAAGATGCTCTGCTATGGCACTTTTGGAAATAACGCGTTCTCGGTTTCCAAGAAGGTAGAGGAGTAGATCGTATTCGGTACGTGTGAGCCCTATTTTTGTGCCCTTTATTTCCACTTCTCGATTCAGTAGATGGATGGTGATTTCTCCTATTTGCAGCGTGTTGTTAGCCGAAAATTGGCGGCGGCGAATCAGTGCATAGACCCGCATACTCAGTTCGGAGAGATGAAACGGCTTTGGTAAATAATCGTCCGCTCCATTCTTAAGTCCTTCTATTTTGTGTTCTAAAGAACCATTGGCAGAAACAATAATCACACCTGCTGGATTGTTTCGTTCTTTGATGAGTCGTAATAAGTCGAGCCCGTTACCTCCTGGAAGCATCAAATCGAGTAGAATGCAATCGTACTCATAAATGCCGAGTTTGCTCTTTGCTTCGTTATAGGTAAACGCTTGTTCGCAAAGATAGTTTTCAGACGTGAGGTAATGTACAATTCCATTCGATAGTTCACGTTCGTCCTCTACGATAAGAAGTTTCATTCGTTCTCGTTATCAATATATCTTTTTTGTAATTCACTAAAATGTTCGATGCGACGGTCGCGTAGAAACGGCCACCAGCGACGTACGTTTTCGCTGCGTTCCATATCTATTTCCACGAGTACGTTTTCTTCTTTATGTGTAGATGCTTCTGCGAGCAATTCACCTTGTGGTCCAGCCACGAAACTATTTCCCCAAAATGAGATTCCTCCTGTTACGCCCGATGGATCGGCTTCATAGCCTATCCTATTTACGGCGATAACGGGTAGCCCATTCGCTACTGCGTGTCCTCTTTGTACCGTAATCCAGGCTTCGCGCTGACGTCTTTGTTCTTCGGCGGTATCGGTGCTTTCGGTTCCGATTGCGGTGGGATAGATAAGAATCTCTGCTCCTGCAAGCGCCATCAACCGTGCTCCCTCTGGATACCATTGATCCCAACACACTTGTACTCCGAGTTTGCCAAGTGAGGTTTGAATCGGGTGAAAACCGAGATCGCCTGGGGTGAAATAGAACTTTTCGTAGTATGCGGGGTCGTCGGGAATGTGCATTTTGCGATACTTCCCTGCAATGGTTCCATCGGTGTCGAACACAACGGCAGTGTTGTGGTACAGACCTGCTGCGCGTCGTTCAAAAAGCGATGTGACCAGTACAATACCAAACTTCTTTGCTACAGCACCAAAAAAATCAGTAGATGGACCTGGAATAGATTCGGCGAGGTCGAACTTGTTTGTATCTTCTGTTTGACAAAAATAAGGAGTGTTGTGCAACTCTTGCAGTACGATGAGTTGCGCTCCTCGTTTTGCAAGTTCTTCTATCGTGGACGCAAGTTTCAGGATATTTGTTTTTATATCGTCTGTACAATTTTGTTGAACGATTCCTACTTTTATAACTCTTTTCTTCATAAGGATAACGTTTAGAGGTGAGGTGTGACGGGGCGCTTAAATAGTTTTCTCGGAGGTAATCGAAGGGGGGAGTACCCCCATGGGATATTGCATCGTGCAACAATGTAGTGAGCCGTGTTGCTGGATGAGTGGTTGGCAATCAATGCCTATTACGGCAAGCTTGGTGAAGGCTTTTTGCAATTGTTTGCGCGCGAGCTCATCGAGTTCTGGTTGGGCATACGTGGGATAGAGTACCGCGCCGTTCAGAATCAGAAAGTTGGCATACGTGGCAGGTAAACGAGCGCCATCGTCGTAAATAGCAGCAGGTAATGGCAGCGGTAGTAGTGTGTAAGGCTCTCCCTCGGAGGTGCGAAAGCTCTTTAATTGTTCTTCCATCAGGTGTAGCGATTCGAAATGTTCGTCTTGTTCGTCTTCGCATTTCACGTAAGCAAGGGTGGTGGCGGAGCAGAAACGCACCAAGGTGTCGATGTGGCTATCGGTGTCATCGCCCAAAAGGTTTCCATAATCGAGCCAAAGCACACGTTCCGAATGGAGTGTCTGTTTGAGGTATTCTTCTATTTCTGCTTTATTCATTTGCGGATTTCGTTCAGGTGATAGCAAGCAGTTTGAGGTGGTGAGCAGGGTGCCACAGCCATCGCTCTCAATAGAACCGCCTTCGAATAGAAAGTCGAGTTTGTCCACATATTCTCCTTTCAGCATTTGGTTGTTATCGTAGAGTTGACGGTTGATGGCGTTGTCGAGCTTTGCTTCAAATTTATGTCCCCAACCGTTGAATCCGAAATCGAGAAGTTGTGTGCGGCTATCGGTAAACACCGTGATAAATGCGTGATCGCGCGCCCAGGTGTCGTTGGTTGCACAGGTGGCATAAAGGATGTTTCGTGTCGCTTTGGCGGGCAGTCGTTGCTCCAACAAAGCACGAACTTCATCGGGTTCTGGCGAAATAATAAGGAGCGTTTCGCGTGAACTTATTTCAAAAGCCATACGCACATAACATTCGGTTACTTCGTTCAGCATATCAGCCCAATCGGTGTCCTTGTGTGGCCAAGTTAATTGTACGCCACTTTGCGGAAACCATTCTGCTGGAAAGGTCGAGGTACGCTTATTCTCTGTTTCTTTGATCGTTGCTCCAAATTGTAGTTCGAGCGTTAAGTTAGCCTGTGGTGGCGAAGGGATTTTTGCCAATAATGCCATATTTGTTTATGCCTTATATATTATAATAATGTGGTGTATTCTCGTTGTTTTTGTCTTTTTCAGTCAGATGGAGCTTTTAGAAAGCGTGCTTTTCTTGTATAAATATCTTATTGAGGGCTTCTCTCTTAATGGTTTCGCCAGACGTAGCATTCGGGTACACGATAACGGCAGCAAAGATAGTGATTTTGTGTCTTTGTGTATGCGCTATCTCAAAGAAAAACGTATTTTTAGTGGTGGGAAAACCTCCTTTTTCACTACTTTTTATACACTTCTGCTTTCAGAGGTGCATGGTGTCGTGCGACGAGAACGTTTTTTCGAAAATGGGTAACGAGGAGTTCTTAAAGGAATGGCAGAGACCAAGGGAATGAAAGAGGACGTTCAAGTGTTAAAAAGGAGAGGTTGAATAGTTAAAGCACTTTAATGCGAATTTGCATTTCGCTTTAAAATGGAGTACCTTTGCAGGAGCAATAAGCAGAGAGCCCCGTATACATCGTGTCTACGGGGCTTTTTTGTGCTTCAAAAACTCAAAAAATCGAGAACACAACCCCAGGGATCGTTTTTAGAAGCCCGCAGAAAGTTTAAAATAGCTGCGGACTTTTGTCGCTTTTCTCCTTCCTTGTCTTCGTGGATTGTGAACCACTGTTATTTATCTATAAAAGTGAGTCTATGGAATGGAACCGATGTTTACGCGAGAAGCTTGTAATTTT
>JAVVVP010000010.1:0-45861 GCA_036652575.1 Bacteroidaceae bacterium | reverse complement strand
ACGTTCTCCATGCAAATATCAATATTATCCTCTTTACGGACATCGCGCTTTGGACAGCCTTCAATATCGGTCTGTCGAAGCAGATAAAAGGGGTGAAGAAGTAACGTTCCGCCTCTTTGTGTTTCATCCAAACAATCCGCCTCACCCTCTGTTTGAAGAAGGTGAGGCGGATTGTTTGGATGAAAGAGGATTTTATATATTAGTCAACTTGTTGCTGCCGCTCTAGGTCTAGGCTTTGAAAATCTTTTCGACGAAGCACAAAGCTATTTGTTAGATATTTATCCCGTACGATTTGATTGGTTGAAAGTTCCTCTGGCGTACCTTGAAATAAGATACGTCCTTCGAACAAGAGATAAGCACGATCTGTGATACAAAGGGTTTCTTCCACATTGTGATCGGTTATAAGAATACCTATATTTCTGTCCTTGAGCTTCCACACAATAAATTGAATATCCTCTACGGCAATAGGGTCGACACCCGCAAAAGGCTCATCAAGCATAATAAATTTAGGGTCAATGGCTAAACAACGGGCGATTTCGGTACGTCTACGCTCACCTCCCGACAGTTGATCCCCAAGATTCTTGCGTACTTTTTGCAGGCGAAACTCTGCAATAAGGCTTTCCAACTTATCTCGTTGATAATCACGCGGCTTTCCCGTCATTTCGAGCACACTTGCTATATTATCCTCCACACTCATTTTGCGAAACACCGAAGCCTCTTGTGCTAGATAGCCGATGCCCTGCTGCGCACGCTTATACACTGGATAATCTGTTATATCGTGATTGTCGATAAATATCTTTCCTCCATTGGGTACTACTAATCCCGTAGTCATGTAAAAAGAAGTGGTTTTTCCAGCTCCATTGGGGCCCAGCAAGCCAACGATTTCGCCTTGCTTCACATCAAAAGAAACATTATTTACAACGGTTCTTTTCCCATATCGTTTTACAAGGCCCTCAGTACGAAGCACTGAAATATCATCTGTTTGCACGTTAACTCCTCCCATATTTACAAGATTAAGTTACAAAATTAGTAATTTCCATTCTAAAAACGAATGAAAAGACAAAAGTATTTTGGAGTCGGTAGAGTTTTAGCCGAAAAATCGCTACCTTTGCTCACAAAACGAATTATAGAATATGTTTTTACAGTCTTCTTTATCACAATTGGGTAGCTATATCCTACTCATGGGACGTACGTTTAAACGCCCCGAACGTATGCGGATGTTTCTAAAACAATATATAAAAGAGATGTCGCAACTTGGCGTGAATTCCATACCCATAGTGCTCCTCATTTCGTTCTTTATTGGTGCGGTGATTTGCATTCAAATAAAGCTTAATATTCAGAGCCCTTGGATGCCGCGATGGGTATCGGGATATACCACACGTGAAATTATGCTTCTTGAATTTTCGAGTTCTATTATGTGTCTAATTCTTGCGGGGAAAGTGGGGTCTAATATTGCCTCCGAAATAGGCACGATGAGAGTAACGCAACAAATAGATGCTCTTGAGATTATGGGTATCAACTCTGCGGGCTACCTTATCTTACCTAAAATCATAGGTCTTATAACCATGATCCCCTTGTTGGTGATTTTCTCTATTGTGTCAGGCATACTAGGAGCTTACGCAACGGCTTATATAGGGCATATCATTACCGCTACGGACCTGACAGAGGGTATGCAGCACGCCTTTATTCAGTGGTTTGTATGGATGGGAATTATCAAATCTCTTTTCTTTGCGTTCATTATTTCAAGTGTCTCTGCTTTTTTTGGATATACCGTAGATGGGGGATCTATTAATGTAGGAAAAGCGAGTACTAACGCTGTTGTTTCAAGTAGTATGATTATACTCTTTTCCGATTTATTCTTAACTCAATTGCTTTCATAATGGTATGATAGAACTAAAACAAATATACAAGTCGTTTGATGAAAAAGTGGTGCTCAAAGACATCAATACAACGTTTGAGAATGGAAAAACGAACCTCATCATAGGGCAAAGTGGATCGGGAAAGACCGTGCTAATGAAGTGTATCGTGGGATTATATGAACCCACTAGCGGCGAGATTTTGTATGATCATCGCAACTTTGTAACGATGACGAAAAAAGAACGCACCATGCTACGCCGTGAGATGGGAATGATTTTTCAAAGTGCAGCTCTCTTTGATTCGATGTCGGTACTCGAGAATGTTATGTTTCCCCTCGATATGTTCTCAATGGATAGTTATAAACAGCGGGTGAAACGAGCACAATTTTGCTTAGACAGAGTGAACTTACTCGATGCTCAAGACAAGTATCCTGGGGAAATAAGCGGGGGCATGCAAAAACGCGTGGCGATTGCAAGAGCGATCTCGATGAATCCTCAATATCTCTTTTGCGATGAGCCCAATTCTGGATTGGACCCTAAAACCTCACTTGTTATCGATGAACTTGTACACAGTATTACGAAGGATTTCAATATGACAACCATCATCAACACGCACGATATGAACTCGGTCATGGGGATTGGCGAAAACATATTGTATATCTACGATGGAAACAAAGAGTGGCAAGGTCATAAAGACCAAATTATGGCATCGACCAATGAAAAGCTAAATAGTTTTATATTTGCATCCGAACTCTTCCGCAAAGTGAAAGCGGTAGAAATGGAGAAATAAAGAAAATAAAGAAAAAGTGCAACCTGTGAAGTTTTATCAAGATTGCACTTTTTACGTTTTGTAAGCTCTTCTCTTTAAAGCATTCGCCAAACCCCTTTATCAAGAACAAGAGGTAAACAGATTGCCTCTTTCATTCCGTTACCAAAGGATACATCTAAAAAGACATTTGCAGAGGCTCCGTCATTACTCAAACTGTCATTAAGGAGCTCTACGGTCTTTAGTCCTCCATTCTCTTGCTTTTCTCGCGCCAAATATTGCTTAATCGTTGTTTCAATACGCACACGATATTCAGCAGGCAGACTATCACACGACAGCATCCCTTTCACATATTGTTGATAATCACCTGCTATCAGATAATTATAATAAGTAATTGCCGCAGTTCCTGGCTCGTTTTTACGATCGCCACAACTACTCAATCCCGAGATAAACAACGTAACGAATAGCATCGTTACAAGGACTGCCTGCTTCATTACTTTTGACGAATAAAAATATTAATAGGAGTGCCTGATAAAGGCCAACGCTCACGCATCTTATTCTCTAGGAAACGACGGTATGGATCTCTTACATACTGAGGTAAATTTGCAAAGAATACAAACGAAGGTATTTGCATATTTGGTAACTGAGTGCAATACTTAATTTTGATGTACTTTCCCTTATTTGAAGGGGGTGGATAAGCCTCAATTAAAGGAAGCATTTCTTCGTTAAGCTTCGCGGTACTGATCCGATTTTTGCGATTGGTAAAGACTTCCTTTGCGGTTTCAAGCACTTTAAAAATACGCTGTTTTGTAAGCGCAGAACCAAAGATGATCGGAAAATCCACGAACGGAGCCATTCGACCACGTATTGCTTCTTCAAAAGCTTTAATCGATTGCATACTCTTATCTTCTACCAAATCCCACTTGTTGACAACGACAACGAGGCTCTTTGAGTTCTTCTGAATAAGTTGAAAGATATTCATATCTTGCGATTCGATGCCACGTGTAGCATCAATCATAAGAATACAAACATCTGAATTTTCAATAGAACGAATAGAACGCATCACAGAGTAATATTCCAAATCTTCTGAAACCTTATTCTTTTTACGAATACCCGCCGTGTCAACAAGATAAAAATCAAAGCCAAATTTATCATAACGCGTATAAATTGAATCACGAGTGGTGCCTGCAATGTCTGTAACAATATTGCGTTCTTCACCAATAAAAGCATTTATAAGGCTGCTTTTTCCTGCATTAGGTCGCCCAACCACCGCGAAGCGTGGTATTTCATCCTCTATTTTCTCTTCTACTTTATTCTTAAACTTAGCAACCACAAGATCGAGTAAATCTCCGGTTCCACTTCCTGTTGCAGCAGAGATACACTGAGGATCACCCAAACCTAGAGAATAAAATTCGGCAGAATTATAAATTAAATCATTATTGTCTGTTTTATTCGCAACAACAATCACGGGTATTTTAGCACGGCGCAAGATACTTGCAACTTCAAGGTCTAGGTCTGTGACGCCATTTTTTACGTCTACCAAGAACAGTATAACGTCTGCTTCTTCCGTAGCGAGAAGCACTTGCTTCCGAATCTCTTCCTCGAATATATCATCCGAGTTTACCACCCAGCCCCCCGTGTCTACAACCGAGAACTCTTGCCCACACCATTCTGACTTACCATATTGACGATCACGTGTTGTACCCGCCTCATCGCTAACGATAGCTTTACGTGACTTTGTCAAACGATTAAAAAGAGTGGACTTCCCCACATTAGGTCGTCCTACAATTGCTATCAAATTTCCCATAACTTCTTATTCTCTTATTATGACCTCACGGTCAGTTTGTACTTTATCTAAATTGCGAATTCTAACTTCTCTATTTATTCTGATTATAACCGAACGAGTTAAGTTCTCGGTCGGAGCTCCTCCAATCCTTATCGACCTTAACGAAGGTTTCGAGATAAATGGTTTTTTGAAAGAATTTTTCTAATGCTTTGCGAGCCTCTGTAGACACTTTCTTAAGTGCGACACCTTTATGCCCTATAATAATCCCCTTTTGACTGTCACGCTCTACGTATATCACCGCATTGATGTGTATCATCTTTGCTTTTTCTTTAAATTCCTCGACCACGACTTCCACCGAATAAGGTACTTCTTTGTCGTAATAAAGCAATATTTTCTCTCGTATTATTTCCGTCACAAAGAAACGTGCAGGTTTATCCGTCCATTGATCTTTTTCGAAATAAGGAGGAGAATCAGGAAGTAGTTCTTGTATGCGACGCAACACGACATCTACATTAAATTTAGCTTTCGCCGACACGGGGATGACCTCCGCACGGGGTATCAGAGCATGCCATGCTTCTACCATTTCTGTCAATTTTTGCTGATCACTAAGGTCTATCTTGTTGACAAGTAAAAGCACGGGAACCTCCATTTTACGCACTTTCTCCAAAAATTCATTGTTTTTGTCTGTTTGCTCAATGGTATCGGTAACATAGAGCAACACGTCAGCATCTTGCAATGCCGATTCAGAAAAAGCAAGCATGGATTCCTGAAGCTTGTAGTTAGGCTTCAAAACTCCTGGCGTATCCGAGAATACGATTTGCATTTCGGGAGTATTGAGTATCCCCATAATACGATGACGTGTGGTTTGAGCCTTAAACGTTGCGATCGAAATGCGTTCCCCAACGAAAAGGTTCATTAGAGTGCTCTTACCAACGTTTGGATTACCTACTATATTTACGAATCCTGCTTTATGTGCCATAGAATATTTGTTTTTCTTACAAGATAATGACTGCGTCTACTCTTTTAGACAAAAAAACGCATCAGATAAGAGATGCGTTTTTAAATATGTTGCTATTTATCACTTAACCTTTGAACCCTCATAGCCCCATTTCATATAGGCCGCTCCCCACGTGAATCCAGCTCCAAAGGCTGTAAACACAAGGTTATCGCCTTTTTTAAGCTGCTTTTCGTAGTCCCAAAGAGCTAAAGGAAGAGTGGCGGCACTCGTATTTCCATATCTTTGGATATTAAGCATTACCTTTTCCATCGGTAGATTAAGGCGATTTGCAACTGCCTCTATGATGCGAACATTCGCCTGATGTGGAATCACCCAAGCTATGTTCTCATTGTTCAGATTGTTTCGTTCTGCTATCAACGCCGAGGCATCGCTCATATTTGTTACGGCAAACTTAAATACGGTACGTCCCTCTTGATGCAAGTAGTGCATCTTGTGGTCGATCGTGAAATAAGAAGGTCCGCATACAGAGCCACCCGCTTTAAGACAGAGAAAAGGAAGTCCTTTTCCGTCCGTACGAAGATAAGAATCCATAAGTCCTTCCTCTTCTGTGGTAGGTTCAAACATTACAGCCGCAGCACCATCGCCAAAAATTGGACAAGTAGCACGATCTGAATAATCAACGATTGATGACATCTTATCTGCACCAACCAGAATAACTCGTTTGTAACGTCCGCTCTGAATCATAGAAGCGACTGTATCCATTCCAAATAAGAATCCGCTACAAGCTGCCGACATATCCATTGCAAATGCGTTCTTCAATCCGAGGCGTCCAATGACGATCGAAGCAATAGATGGAAAAGCATAATCAGGAGTAGATGTCGCTACGATTACACAATCTACCGTATCTGGATCACATCCAGTTTTCTGTAGAAGTTGTTTTACCGCTTTACGAGCCATATAGCTTGTTCCTAAGCCTTCTTCATTAAGTATGCGACGCTCTTTGACACCAATGCGGGTCATAATCCACTCATCGTTCGTATCTACCATACGAGATAGTTCCTCATTGTTCAGAACATACTCTGGCACATAACCACCAACGCCTGTGATTACTGCATTTATCTTCTCCATAACTTAAACTGCTGCTTCTTTCTCTATAGCAAGCTTGCCTCTATAATAACCACAAGCACCACAAACCGTGTGATATACGTGCCATTCACCACAATTTGGACATACGGCCAATGTTGGAGCAACTGCACCATCGTGAGTTCTTCTTTTGCGTGTTCTCGTTTTTGATTGTTTTCTTTTAGGATGTGCCATTTTCTTTTATACTTTAAATGTTATTCTCTAAATCTATTTATTTCTCTCTTAATCAAAGTTCTTCGTTCTCTTCTTCATGGTCTGTATCTACCGTTAGATACTCTTGAAGTTTTTGCATCATCTCTTCATTGCATTCACCTTCTTTGTGCACTCTTTTTATCGGTAGAGCTAAGTTTATGAATTCATAGATATGCCATGCGACGTCTATGACGCCATCTTCCTCTGGAATCGTTACAAGATCATCCAAATCTTCAAATTCTGCGCCGAACTTCACTTTTAGTGTGTTTTCTGTAACGATGGGGAACGTTAAGCTGTCTAAACAACGATCGCACACCACCTTTACGGCGCCTTTTATATTAAAACATAGATTAAAAGCACCCGATGTAGGCTTTATCTCAAGACGAACAGCTAACTGTCCACCTGCAATTTCGGCTTCATCAAGTGAGGTAAAGAAAGCATCATCAATATCAAACTGGAACAGTTTTGCATCGGCTGGCAATACCTTTAAATCTATTTTATATGTATTCATACTACACATCGGGGTGCAAAGTTACATTTTTTTCCAAACATACAAGCACTACGAGTGCTGTTTTCTTTACTTTTTTAATTCAATCCTAAAAATAGTACCTTTCCCTATCTCCGAACTTTTCACAAATATATGCCCTTTATGATAGGCTTCTATGATTCTCTTCGCTAGCGATAACCCTAAGCCCCACCCTCGCCTCTTCGTTGTATAACCTGGTGTAAACACCGATTTATAGTATTGCTTCTCTATGCCCTTACCCGTATCAGAAATTTCAATGGCCACACACGGGGAACTGTCTATTATTTTTAGCCGTATAATGCCCTTACCTTCCATCGCATCGATTGCATTTTTGCATAAATTCTCTATCACCCACTCAAATAAAGCCGCATTGATGCTCACCATTATCGGATATTCAGGGAACTGACGTATTATTTGCACTTTATCCGAGGAACGACGTGAAATATAATCGACTACATGCTCTATGGTTTTATCCAGCTGTTCTGATTTAAGTTCTGGCAACGAACCTATTTTGGAGAATCGTTCCGCGATGAGTTCCAATCGCTTCACATCTTTATCTAAATCTAGCAAGAGCTCGTCATGGGGATAATTTTCTTTTAGTATTTCGACCCATGCCATAAGACTCGAAATAGGTGTGCCCAGCTGATGAGCGGTTTCTTTACTAAGCCCCACCCACACTTTGTTTTGTTCTGCTTTTTTAGAGCTCAGCAAAGCAAAAATAGCGATAACAACAAAAATAAGAACCACCCCAAGTTGCACGTATGGATAAGTGGATAGCCGACGAAGCATAATGGACTCCTCGTAACAAATCTCGATGTAATCATCGCCGCTCTTTATCTGTTTGCCTGTTGGAGTCAAATGGATTTTAATGGCATCTCCAGCTTTGCGCATACGTATCGCCTCTGTAACAAGGAGGGCTATTGAATCGGGACGATCCTTATCCAGCTCTATGTTTCGATACGTTATCACATGGTCTTGTGCATCTAATACAATAACGGGTATCGTATTATTACCATTTATCACTTGTAATACAAGGTTCAAATCGGTATTTTCATCTGCTTTCGATAGCGAACGCATCGCTTCGGCCCAAACACTCATTTTATTCTGTTCCTCACGAGCCAGATCTTTTATGAGATAATGCGACACCACAAGCGAAGCCACAGCGATAATCACCGCGATCACGACGAGTACGATCTTTACTTGTTTTATATGTTCAAACCAGAGCATTCTTTTCACTTTCTGCGTTCAGAAGATTGACGTGCTTACCTTCTATCACACACGGTTTAGGATTTTTGGGAAGAGGGTCTTCGTAAACTTTTGAGTGCAAATATACAACATTTCTCGTCCCTTTGATGTTCTAATTCAATAATCCTGCTCTTGGAACATCAACCCGACGACTTTTCTCGGCGATACGCGTTACAGACAAGTAAAAAAAGTAAGGTGATTCGCTGTCTAAAACTTTTGAGCGCGGACGAATTTCAACTCAAGCGCGCTGCTTTTTACATTCGTCCGCGCTCGAATGTTTAGCATGCTTTTTGTAATGGAAGTGGTGTAACCTAGTACTTTACAAAAGAGCTAGTTCTCCGTATAATTCCCAAACAAAGCATTATAAGAGCCCTTTCAACTTAAAAAAGAATAAATGCAGAAGGTTTTAATCGGAAACTTTCGCCCCCTATAAGGTTTTTGTCGTACTTTTGCATCCTGATTGTCTATATTAGACATCTAAACATTTTTCAATGTAGATATAAATGAAACAAAGAATGAAACAAATTAATCGTTTGAATATGAAAAGTAAATTTGCTTATCTAATGCTCAGCGCGAGCCTTTTTAGTTGTGGTGGCGGAATGAAAATACCAGAAGCTAGTATCGAATACGCCGTTATATCGGTTGGAACAACTACGAGTAACCTAAACATCGCTTATCCTGCCACCATTAAGGGTAAACAAGACATTGACATTCGTCCACAAGTGTCTGGATTCATTACAAAAGTGTGTGTAGAGGAAGGTCAAACCGTAAAGACTGGACAAACATTATTTATCATAGATCGTGTACAATATGAAGCGGCTGTTAAATCGGCGCAAGCAGCCGTTCGTGTAGCTCAAGCCAACGTAAACACACAAAAGCTGACTGTTGACAACAAGAAAGAGCTCAACAAAAAACAAATTATCAGTAACTATGACCTTGAGATGGCTCAAAATCTGCTTTCATCTTATGAAGCACAACTAGCACAAGCTCAGGCACAACTTACAACAGCCAAACATAACCTCTCTTACACCACGGTTATCAGTCCTTCTAGCGGCATTGTAGGCAACATTCCTTATCGTATTGGTGCTTTAGTAAATGCCTCCTCGGCATCGCCACTCACCACCATCTCTGAGATTTCACAAATGTACGTTTATTTCTCGATGACAGAAAAACAATTGCTCGAAATGACACGCGAAAGCGGTAACGTACAAGCCGCCATTTCTCGGATGCCAGGTGTACAACTTCAGCTAGCCGATGGTTCCATCTATAATATGCCAGGAAAAATAGAAACCGCCAGTGGAATGATAGACCAAAGTACAGGTTCTGTTAGCATGCGCGCAACGTTCCAAAATCCGAATAGAATACTTCGCAGTGGAGGAACGGGTCAAATTCTTATTCCTTCCAATAATTCAGTAGCCATCAGTGTACCTCAAAAGGCTACGTTCGAAATACAAGACAAAAAGTTTGTTTATGTTGTAGATAACGCCTCGAAAGTGAAAGCGAAGGAAATCACCGTAGACAGTCAAAATGACGGTACAAATTACATCGTGACAAAAGGACTAAACGTAGGAGAGCGCATCGTTGTAGATGGTGTTTCAACCCTAAAGAATGATATGCAAATAAAGCCTATTACTCCCGCACAAGCTGATGCAATACGCCGTAAAGCCGAAAAAGAGAGTGCTGCAAACAAGTAAAAGCCATCACAAAGGATACGCTATAAAGAAAAATTATGAAATTAGATAAATTTATCAATAGACCAGTACTATCCACGGTGATTTCCATCGTTATAGTAATTCTGGGTGTGTTAGGTTTGGTCTCCCTACCTATTACACAATATCCAGACATCGCACCTCCGACGGTGCAGGTATCCACCAGCTACACGGGTGCAAATGCACAGACGGTGCTGAACAGCGTTGTGGCTCCTCTGGAAGAGAGCATCAATGGTGTTGAGGATATGCTCTATATGACCTCTTCGGCAACAAATACGGGTCAAGCGACCATCTCGATCACCTTTAAACAAGGTACAGACCCCGATATGGCTGCTGTAAACGTTCAAAACCGCGTATCGAAAGCGCAAGGTTTACTGCCTGCCGAAGTTACAAAAGTAGGTGTCATTACAAGTAAACGACAAAGCAGTATGCTTATCGTTTTCGGTATCTACGACGAAAGCGATAAATATGAGCAATCATTCATCGAGAACTATGCGAAAATTAATATTGTGCCAGAGGTACAACGTGTAGCAGGTGTGGGCGATGCAATGGTAATGGGTTCTGACTATTCTATGCGAATTTGGCTCAAACCTGAAATTATGGCACAGTATAAACTAATGCCTTCTGATGTATCTGCAGCCCTTGCAGAGCAAAACATTGAAGCAGCACCAGGTACTGTCGGTGAACGAAATGGTCAAACCTTTCAATATTCACTACGCTATAAAGGACGTTTGCAAGAACCCATAGAATTCGAGAATATCGTAATTAAAGCAACCGCAGACGGACAAATACTCCGCCTAAAAGATATCGCTCGCATCGAAATGGGGCGCTTAACTTACGGATTTAAGAATAAAATCAACGGACACAACGGTGTTACTTGTATCGTGTTCCAGTTGGCTGGTTCTAACGCAACAACTACGATTCAAGGCATTGAAGCATTACTGAAGAACGCTGAAAAGGATATGCCCACAGGCTTAAAAGTCAATGTTTCCTTAAGTGCAAATGATTTCCTTTTTGCTTCAATCCACGAAGTTATCAAGACGCTGATAGAAGCCTTCATCCTCGTATTCCTCGTTGTTTATATTTTCCTTCAGGATTTACGCTCTACGCTTATTCCCGCCATTGCGATTCCTGTTGCTTTAATTGGTACGTTCTTTGTATTATATGCAATCGGCTTTAGTTTAAACTTGCTGACGCTCTGTGCACTGGTGCTCGCCATAGCGATTGTGGTCGATGATGCGATTGTGGTGGTGGAAGGAGTTCACGCAAAACTTGATATGGGCTATAAATCAGCCAGAAAAGCCAGTATCGATGCGATGAGTGAACTTGGCGGTGCCATTGTGAGCATCACACTTGTGATGATGGCCGTATTCATCCCTGTCTCCTTTATGGATAGCACCTCGGGTATCTTCTATCGTCAGTTCGGTCTGACAATGGCGATCGCGATTGGACTCTCCGCATTGAATGCCTTAACCCTTAGTCCTGCGCTTTGTGCCATACTCTTAAAGCCACACGATGAAAATGGGAAAGCTAAGAAGATGTCGTTTGTCAGTAAATTCCATATTGCATTCAACACGCATTACGACATCATGCTGAAGAAATATAAGGGACATACGTTAAAGCTCATTCAGAAGCCTTGGCTTACCTTATCCATCGTAGTCATTGCCATCACGACCTTGCTTCTGCTAATGACTTATACCCCGACGGGGTTAGTGCCAAACGAAGACACGGGCGCAATAATGGGTGTTGTAGATTTACCTCCTGGTACCTCACAGGATCGCACAGAAGAAGTGCTTATGCAAGTGGACAGCTTGATCGCTTCTAACCCTGCGGTAGAAAGTCGTACCATGATTTCGGGCTATAGCTTAATAGCGGGTCAAGGTGCTAGTTATGGTTCGTTTATTGTAAAACTAAAAGATTGGGATGAGCGCTCCATAAAACAAGGCTCTAGCATTGTTTCAGGCCTACTTTATCTCTCTGCACGCGATGTGATTCGCGATGGACGTGTGCTCTTCTTTGCTCCTCCTATGATTCCAGGATATGGTGTCACCAACGGTTTCGAAATAAACATTCAGGATAAGACGGGCGGAAGCCTTGATAAATTCTACGGAATAACAAAAGAGTTTATCAGTAAATTGGAAGCTCGTCCTGAAATTGCCACCGCACAAACATCGTTTAGTCCAAACTATCCTCAATATATGATAGATATAGACGTAGCGGCATGTAAGAAAGCAGGATTAAGTCCGAATGACATCCTAACAACACTTCAGGGTTATTATGGAGGTCTTTATGCATCAAACTTCAACCGTTTCGGTAAACTGTACCGTGTTATGATTCAAGGTGATTGGAGTGCACGTGCCAATATGGAAACGCTTAAGAATATAAAAGTTCGCAACGGCAACGAAATGGCACCTATCACACAATTTATGACCACTCACCGTGTTTATGGACCAGACAACATCAACCGTTTCAACTTATTTACATCAATGACCATTAACGGTACACCTGCTGATGGCTATTCTTCAGGCGAAGCGATTAAAGCAATGGAAGAAGTTGCCCAAAGTCTACCGACAGGTTACGGATATGAGTTCTCGGGTATGACACGTGAGGAACAAAACGCAAGTGGTAGCACAACAGCAATCGTCTTTATTCTTTGCTTCGTGTTTATCTACTTATTGCTATCGGCACAATACGAAAGCTACATATTACCTTTGTCCGTACTCCTCTCTGTTCCATTTGGATTAGCAGGTAGCTTCCTCTTCGTCCACCTACTTGGATTAGCCAATAATATCATTCCTATATTTGGAGCCGCGTCCAACAATATTTATGTGCAAATCGCGCTGATTATGTTGATTGGTCTATTGGCGAAGAATGCAATTCTTATCGTAGAGTTTGCGTTGGAACGCCGTAAAATGGGTATGAGTATAACGTGGGCTGCCGTACTCGGAGCTGGAGCTCGTCTTCGCCCGATCCTCATGACCTCCTTCGCTATGATTATAGGTTTATTACCTATGATGTGTTCTTTTGGAGTAGGTGCGAACGGTAACCGATCTCTTGGAGCTGCAACGGTGGGAGGTATGCTTATCGGTATGGTATTCCAAATATTCATTGTTCCTTCGCTTTTCGTTATCTTTCAAGCTTTGCAAGAAAAGATTTCGCCAATGACTTGGGAAGATGTTGATAATACAGATGCTGAAACAGAACTAGAACAATACTCTAAATAAGAAGACCAATCTCTTTTCTCCTGTTATTCTGAACCACAAGTAAAGAATAACAGGAGAAGAAAAGAGAAGGCTAAACTTTTAAAACGTAGAAATGGTATGAAAAGAAATATATTATATATAATGTGCACGACTGCTCTTTTGAGTAGTTGCGGAATCCATAGCTCTTACGAGCGTCCAAAGGATATAAAAGCGGAGGCAAACCTTTATCGCAATACGGTATCAGTAGACACCGCCAATTTTGGGAACCGCCCTTGGAGAGAAGTTTTTACAGACAATAAACTACAGCAACTCATAGAACGTGCGCTGGATCGTAATGCAGATCTGCAAACAGCAGAACTAAAAATAAAGGAAGCTGAAGCTACTTACTTACCTGCAAAAATGGCATTCCTTCCAAATTTAGCGCTCAATCCGTCGGGAACGATAAGCAGCTTTGATGGAGGAAAAACGACGCAATCGTACAAACTTCCAATCGTAGCAAATTGGCAACTTGATGTTTTTGGTTCTCTACGCAATGCGAAGCAAATGGCGAAAGCACAAATACTTCAAAGTAGAGCCTACAAACAAGCGGTACAAACACAAATAATAGGCGGCGTGGCAAATATGTACTATACATTGCTTATGCTTGATGAGCAGCTCCGCATCACCAAAGAAACAGCTGAAATTTGGAAACAAAATGTAGAAGCCATGCGCTCGATGCTCCTACATTCTACCATGACAAACGTTGCAGCCGTTTCACAAAGCGAAGCTAATTATCACGCCATTTGTGCCTCTATCCCTGCTATAGAACAAAATATTCATGAAACAGAAAATTCTCTTTCGGTTTTTCTACATGATGCACCTCAACGCATTGAACGTACAGCTCTTGATGCACAATTGTTACCTTCCGACCTCTCCATCGGCATACCCATGCAACTATTATCAAATCGTCCCGATGTGCAAACAGCAGAAATGGCGCTACGCTTAGCCTTCTACAACACGAACTACGCTCGTTCTAAATTTTACCCTAACATCACACTCAGTGGTTCTGCAGGTTGGGTGAACAGTGTAGGACAATCCATTCTGAATCCAGGAAAAGTGCTTGCATCAGCTGTTGCATCACTCACTCAGCCACTCTTTGCCAACGGTCAACTTGTCGGTCAACTCCGTATCGCGAAAGCACAACAAGAAGAAGCAAAAATAGGTTTTGAACAATCTTTACTTAATGCAGGTAAAGAGGTAAGCGATGCTCTATTTGCATATCAAGTAGCTGAAGAAAAAACAGTATCCAGAAAACAGCAAGTTGTATCGCTTGAAAAAGCAAATGAAGCAACAAAAGAGCTCTTTAAACTCGGTACAACAAGCTATTTAGAGACCCTTACAGCTCAGCAATCACTATTGTCTGCTCGATTATCGCTTGTAAACGATGAGTTTAGCAAAATGCAATCCGTAGTAAACCTCTATTCTGCACTAGGTGGCGGTAGAGATCAATAAGATTCCTTAAACAAAAAAACAATATTATGATAAGTCCATTAGCTTATGTAAACCCCGAAGCTAAAATAGGGGAGAATGTAACGGTTGAACCGTTTGCATACATAGATAAAAATGTAGAGATTGGCGATGACTGTGTGATTAAAGCATACGCCAGCGTACTAGACGGAACAAAAATGGGTAAGAACAACAAAGTATACCAACACGCTGTACTGGGTTGTGAGCCTCAAGATTTTCACTACAAAGGTGAAAAGAGTGAACTCCTTATTGGCGATAACAATCACATTCGCGAAAACGTTGTGATTTCACGTGCCACTCATGAAGGTCAAGCAACACGCATCGGAAATGGCAATTTTCTTATGGACCAAGTACACCTCTGCCACGATGTGATCATTCACAATGAATGTGTATTAGGTATTGGCGCTATCGTTGCAGGAGAATGTGAAATGGACGACCATTCCATTCTAAGTACAGATGTAATTGTACATCAATATAGCCATATAGGTAGATGTTCTGTTGTTCAAAGTGGTTGTCGCATCATCAAAGATGTACCTCCTTATGCTCTTATGCAAGGAAACCCTGTAGCTTATCACGGAGTCAATTCCGTGGTGCTCAAAAACTTCAACACGTCAGATCGAGTTCTACGCCACATAGCAAATGCTTACCGTATCATCTACCACGGCAACTTTAGTCTTGAAGATGCCGTTCAAAAGATTGTAGACCAAGTACCAATGAGTGATGAGATTAAGAACATTGTAACCTTTGTACGTGCCTCTAAGCGAGGTATCATTCGCTAGAATCACAATGTATTATACAAAAAATCCGTAGGGAGTTTCCAAAACTTTCTGCGGATTCTTTCTTGATGAGCGCAACAATATCGCGAATGTCAAAGAGCTATGATTTCTGCGGGTTTTAACGGAGCCGTATCCCTTAGAAACATGGCCAAATCAAGAGGACCAAAAGACAGAATATTGATTTAAGGGGTGATTTTCTAGCGATGTGTATCACCGATTGAGGTCCGTTGATTTCTCCATTTCTTATCAGAAATACAAGAAAACTTATAGGCTTCTTTAGGATGTATCATAAATGTTTCGTGAAAACAAGATGTGTTTTGGCATTTAAAGCAAGCTTAATGCGCAAAACTTTCACTATCTTTGTCCCAAAGAATAGAAAAAAAATGCGATTATCAGAACTTAATACAGGGGAAAAAGGTGTTATTGTGCGAGTGGCAGGGCACGGCGGATTTCGCAAACGTATTGTGGAAATGGGATTTATTCGTGGGAAAACGGTAGAAGTTGTTCTGAATGCTCCGCTAAAAGATCCTATAGAGTATGAGATAATCGGTTATAAAATATCCCTAAGAAGAGCAGAAGCAGCTCTTGTTGAAGTTATCAGCGAACAAGAGGCTGCTTTATATAATGAAAATGTAGACTCCACAGCATCCCTCCATGCTCTGCTACCTCCAACGGAAGCTGATCGTCGAGAAGAGGAAATGCTTAAAAGAAAAATGGAGCAATTCGCCGATGAACGAAGGCATACGATTAAAGTAGCTCTCGTGGGTAATCCAAATTGCGGTAAAACGTCTATATACAACGTTGCCTCTGGGAGTCACGAACACGTAGGAAACTATAGCGGAGTAACCGTCGATGCAAAAGCGGGGAACTTCAAACATGGTGGCTATCAATTTTTGTTGGTAGACTTACCTGGCACGTATTCTCTCTCTGCCTATTCGCCAGAAGAGATCTACGTACGCCACAACCTTATTGACGACACGCCAGACGTAGTTATCAACGTTGTAGACTCCTCCAATCTTGAACGAAATTTGTACTTAACAACGCAGCTTATTGATATGAACCTGCGGATGGTGGTGGCTCTAAATATCTACGATGAACTAGAGAAACGAGGCGATGAACTCGATTATACAACCCTTGGGCTGCTGCTCGGTGTACCCACCGTACCAACACAAAGTCGGAATGAAATAGGTATAAATGAATTGTTCGATACCGTAATTCGAGTATACGAGAACAACGATCCCAAACTGGCTCGCCACATTCATATAAACCACGGAACAGAACTAGAATTATCTATAAACCGTATTAAAACAGCCATCCAGAAGAATGAGCAAATTCGTCATAAATATTCCACACGCTTTCTAGCTATTAAATTCCTTGAAAACGACAGCGATATAGAACAACAGATATACAATCTGCCCAATCGAGATGAGATTATCGCTACACGATATGCCGAGCGAAAACGTTTAAAAGAAGTGCTCGGAGAAAATAGTGAAGCATCTATCGTTGATGCAAAATACGGTTTTATTCAAGGAGCACTAAAGGAAACATTCAAACCGCATAACAAAACACAGAAACAAAAAACAATAACAGAACGAATCGATACCATCGTAACACATCATTGGGCTGGATTTCCTCTTTTCTTCGTTATTCTGTACTTCATGTTTGAAGGTACATTTCTTCTAGGGGCTTACCCACAACAAGGCATTGAGTGGTTTGTGGAGCATCTTGGCAGCTTTGTAGCTACTTATATGAGCGCAGGACCACTCAAAGATATGATTATCGATGGTATTATTGGCGGTGTTGGAAGCGTTATTGTATTTTTACCTAACATTCTGATACTCTATTGCTTCATTTCACTCATGGAAGATTCTGGTTATATGGCACGAGCGGCCTTTATTATGGATAAAGTGATGCACAAAATGGGATTGCATGGCAAATCCTTCATACCGATGATTATGGGTTTCGGGTGCAATGTCCCTGCTATTATGGCAACGCGTACCATTGAGAATCACAAGAGTAGATTGATCACCATGCTCGTAACGCCCCTCATGTCGTGCTCTGCAAGGCTTCCCATCTACATTATTTTCATAGGAGCTTTCTTTCCCAAACAAGCTAGCCTCGTAATGCTTTGTCTGTATTCCCTAGGAATTCTGTTAGCGGTAGTGGTAGCACGTATTTTCAGCCATTTTATGATAAAAGGAGACAACCTACCCTTCGTTATGGAGCTACCGCCTTATCGCATTCCAACAAGCAAAAGTGTCATTCGCCATACGTGGGAAAAAGGAGAACAATATCTACGAAAAATGGGAGGTATTATTATGATTTGCAGTATCATCATTTGGTTTTTAGGATATTACCCTCGCTACAACGATGGCAACAGCAGCCTACGAGCACAACAAGAAAATTCTTATATCGGTCATTTAGGAAGAGCGATTGCCCCTGTACTTGCACCTATGGGATTTGATTGGAAAATGAGTATTGGCATCGTCTCGGGCATTGGCGCAAAAGAATTAGCGGTAAGCACGCTCGGAGTAATGTATAATAACGTAGAAACCACGTCAAACACAACCAATGAAAGTCAACTACAAAGAGCGTTACAACAAAGTACTACACCTGCCGCAGCCCTAGCTTATATGGTATTTGCCCTCATCTATTTTCCATGTATTGCCACCATTGTGGCGATACGAAACGAATCGAGACGTTGGAAATGGGCTTTCTTCACCATTTTATATACATCTGTATTAGCTTGGATCTGCTCTTTTGTTGTGTTTCGCATCGCTCTATTCTTTCTCTAACAAGAACTCAAAAAAAGTTGATGTGTTTTTCAATTGCGGAATTCTTATTTGTGTTTTTTAACGGCGTAAAAGATAAATCATTCCCATTTTCTCTTACCTTTGCATCATAGGAACTCCCAAAAACAACAACGATGAAGAACTACTTTTTATTATTTGCCTTTTTGATGCTTTCACTGACAGTCAAAGCAATCAATTATGACGATGCGCGCGAATATGCTTGGCAGCTCACCGACAAAATGGCTTATGAACTTGATTTAACAGATGAACAATATGACCGAGCTTACGAGATCAACTTAAATTACTTGATGAGCGTTGGCTCTTCAAGAGATGTATATGGCACCTATTGGAGCTATCGGCAAAGCGATTTACGCTATATTTTGGTTGATTGGCAGTTTGATCGCTTCTTAACAACAAGTTACTTTATTCGTCCTCTATCTTGGTATAACAGACGTTGGTGTTATCCACTTTATAATTATTATCGAAGAGACCTTTGCTATTTTGGTCGTCGTGACATCATCACGTATTATCGAGGAGGAAGATACTATCCAGGTCGCCGATACAGCCCCTATCGTGATTTACGCGTCAACCACAATGGTGGTATGCGCCATTATTACGACCGAGATCATAATCGCCCACGCAATGTAGGCAGACCAACAAATAATAGGCCCAGCAATGTGGGGCAATATAATCGCCCAGAACGCAACCAATCTGAAAATGACAGATACAACCGTCCAACTTATAACCGTAAACCCAACAATGAGGGTGAACACAATCGTCCAACCTATAACCGTAGACCGAATAAAGAGGGCGAATACAATCGTCCAACAAACCGTAGACCTACAGACCGAACTCAACGCCCATCCAGAGGCCATGAGCGTCCAACTAGATAAAAGAACATTCTAAATGAACGAATAAAGGGTGCTGCAAGAAAGAACTTGACAGCACCCTTTATTATTTTTGGTATAAAAGATTAGACCTTATTCGTAGCCTTATCAGGAAAAACAACAATCGGTTTAAACGTTTTTGCTTCTTCGAAATCCATACTCGCATACGACATGATAATAACAATGTCGCCGACTTGTACCTTACGGGCTGCCGCTCCATTCAGACATAAGCAACCACTACCACGCTCACCGGTTATGACATAAGTCTCAAAACGTTCACCATTATTATTATCTACAATATAAACGTGTTCTCCTGCTATGATTCCAGCAGCATCCATTAAATCCTCATCTATCGTGATGCTACCCATATAATTAAGATTCGCATCTGTAACGCGAGCACAATGAATTTTAGACTTTAATACTTCTATAAACATGGGATTTTCGGTTTATTCTTTATACTTTATATTATCAATCAAACGAACTGGCAATAGTCCACAATATACAGTAATACAGCCTACTATATAATCACTATCTGCCCAAGAAGAAAGATTTTGCAACGTATTGCCATCTACAATGTCATAATATTGCACTTTTAAACCCGCTACAGCGTTGATCGTATCTATCACATAAGCCGTCGTATCGGTTATGGTATGGCATTTTGCATAATCCAAACTTGCAAAAAGCGTTTTCGATATCAAAAGAGCCAATGTGCGTTCTTCCTCCGTAAGCAAGCTATTTCTACTGCTGAGAGCCAAACCACTGGCTTCGCGCACAATAGCACAAGATACCACTTCCACTGGAAGTTGAAGATCCTTTACCATCGTTTTTATGACCGCAATCTGTTGAAAATCCTTTTCACCAAAATACGCACGCGCAGGCTCCACAAAATAGAATAATTTACTAACGATCTGGCAAACGCCATTAAAATGCCCTGGTCTTCGTGCGCCTTCCATCACGTTGTCTATGGGCGGATAAGAAAAGGAACGAGTGTCTGGCTCTGGATAAATTTCATCCACTTCAGGTGCAAAAACGATCGATGCTCCATACGCTTCTAATAAAGCACAATCCGCCTCAAGTGTGCGCGGATATTTTGCTAAATCATTTTTATCGTTAAACTGAGTGGGATTAACAAAGACACTAACCACCGTTATATCATTCTCCTTCACGCTTCTCTTTACTAAAGAAGCATGTCCTTCATGTAAAGCACCCATCGTAGGCACTAACCCTATCGTCTTACCCTCGGCACGAGCCGCAGCAAGTCTTACTTTCAAGCTATCTACTGTTTTAAGCAGTTCCATATTATTATTACGTTTGAAACGAACTGCAAAATAACAGAATTATTATCAAATAGCGAAGGAAAAGACGGAATAAGCACAGAATTTAACGGAGAAATCCTTTAGATAAGCGGCGGAAGAGCTTATCTCATTTTTTTTTTGTATCTTTGCAAAGACAATAGACTACAACAACACATGAAAGCAAAAAAAGTATTATTCATTAATCAAGAAATTACACCGTACGTACCCGAAACTCCAATGGCTACGTTAGGCAGGAAACTGCCACAGAGCATACAAGACTGCGGACACGAAATCCGTACATTCTTGCCAAAATGGGGAAATATCAACGAGCGACGCAATCAACTGCATGAAGTAATACGCCTTTCAGGAATGAATATTATTATAGACGATACCGATCATCCTTTAATCATCAAAGTAGCCTCTATCCCTGTTGCCCGTATGCAAGTATATTTCATTGACAACGATGACTATTTTCAGAAGCGACTTATGGCTCACGACAAAGAAGGGAACGAATATACAGACAATGCCGAGCGGGCTATTTTCTATGCCCGTGGAGTGCTCGAAACCGTTAAGAAGCTTCGTTGGTGTCCAGACATTATTCATTGCCATGGTTGGATCACCTCTATTGCACCCTTCTATATAAAAACAGCCTACAAAGACGAACCTACGTTTCGCGATGCTAAAATTGTGTTTTCGTTGTATAATGAGCCTCTAAAACAATCCTTACCCGAGGACTTTAAGGATTGTCTGCAATTCAGAAATGCGAACCGAAATGAAATAGACAACATTGGATTGGATTTTAATTCATACGATGACCTAAGTAAACTTGCTATGAAATATTCCGATGGTGTTGTTCAAGCAGAAGACTCCACCAATGTAGACTTGCTGCAATTTGCAAAAGACAATGAAAAGCCTGTCCTCGACTTTCCAGGAATAGAAAATAGCACCAGCATCTACAGCAACTTCTATGAAGAAGTAATGAACTAATCCATATTAGCATTTTCCTAAATATTACTCCACGTGAAATATCTTTCTAAATTATCCTACACGATATTGCTATTAACAGCAATCTGTATCTATACATCATGCGATGACAACACAGCAACAATAGGCTTAGTTCCTGGAAATGATGTGGTATCGCCAAATCAAAGCGTATATAAAGTTTTTTCAAAATCTATAAAGATAGATTCTGTATTAGCGAATACAGAAGAATGCTACTTAGGTAAGATTTTAGACCCCGAGACCAAAACGATAACAAGTGGTGACTTTTTAGCTCAATTTTACTTGTTAGAAGAATTTGCGATGCCAGAAGAAAAATCTATCGTAAAAAATGGAAACGGAGAAATTGAAGCAGACTCTATCGATCTACGTCTTTACATTAAATCATATTATGGGGATTCTCTAAATATGATGAAAATTGGCGTATACGAACTTGATACAGCGAACATTATGAAGGAAGATAAGAGCTATTATACAAACATAGAGGCAAAAGACTTTGTAAACAAAAACAGCTCTGCAATAAGAAAAGAATTACAAACTTCTGTTGTCAACTTATCTATAGATGACAGCATTCGCAACTTAAGTTCGTACACCAAAAACATATGCGTAAAACTACCGAAAGAATATGGAACCTTTATCCTAAACCAATATTACAAACATCCTGAATACTTTAAGAACTCATATAACTTTATCCGTCACGTCTGTCCTGGATTTTACATTAAAGCACTCTCGGGTGTTGGAACAATGATGAATGTGGATATATCCGCCTTAAGCATTTACTTCCGTTACAATCTGAAAGATTCTATCTACGAAGGTGTGCAAAGAATGGCAGCCACCGAAGAAGTATTACAAAACACACATATAGAAAATAAAGGGCTCGATCCACTCATAAAAGAAACACAATACAGCTATCTAAAAACACCTTCTGGCATCTTTACAGAAGTAACACTCCCTATCGATAGTATTTTTAACGACAAGCATTATAATGACACCCTCAATTCTGCTAAAATATCGTTTCAACGATACAACAATTCAAGTCAAGACAAATACAATTTAGATATCCCATCCGAGATTCTAATGGTTAGAAGTTCCAACCTCTATGATTTCTTTGAAAAGAACAAGACACCAGATAACAAAACATCCTACGCTATCAACTTCAATCCAATCTACAATTCCTATATCTTTAGTAATATCTCCAACCTCGTATCTTATTGTAAAAACATCCGTAATGCAGGTGCAGAAGTAAAAGAAAGCGATACGCCAGCCACAAGAAAAGCAAAATACAAAGAATGGGAAGCAAAGAATCCTGATTGGAATAAAGTTGTACTATTGCCTGTCATCACCACCGCTAATTCAGCAGGGACCATCACGAAAGTCCGGAACGAACTTTGGCTAACAAGCACAAGACTTACAGGAGGAGAAACGGGGAATCTCACCATATCTGTCGTGTATAGCGGGTTTCAAAAAAAATAATACAACATGGTAAAGAATCGAGCGTGCTCGATTCTAAAAAGCAGCGCGCTCGATGTGAAAATCGAGCGCGCTGCTTTTTAAGCGCTCTATAAAGAAAAGAGATTGCCCATACAATACGATTATAGGGGCAATCTCAAAAGGATATTGAGGCCAAATGTATTTAAAAAAATACGTTTTCGAAGCTTACAATTTAAGCGAGGATTTTACACCGTTTACTTTTTTCATCGCTTCTGTCTTTGCTTTCGCATAACATTCGTGAGAGTCCATCTTTCCAGAAACTTCTGTGTAAAATTTTATTTTAGGTTCTGTTCCTGATGGACGGACACTCACTTTTGTTCCATCTTCAGTGTACCATTGAATTACATTACTTGCTTCAGGCATATCAAGATCTGTTTCGACACCCTTTGAATCTGTTTGTTTAAGTGTTTGATAGTCTTTTACCATTACAATGGGAGAACCTGCTAATTCCTTTGGTGGACAAGCATGAAAATGGTCCATCATTGTTTTAATTTCATCTGCGCCTGTTTTCCCTGGTTTAACAACACTAATCGCTTGATTGAGCGAGAAACCATAGTCTACATAAATGTCCATGAGAATATCATAGAGGGTTTTTCCTTGATCCTTCGCCCAAGCACATATTTCAGCCAAGAGAGAACATGCAGAGACTGCATCCTTATCACGCACGAAATCTTCTGCAAGAAATCCGTAACTTTCTTCTCCACCACCAATATATTGCTTTTTACCTTCATTTAGCTTTATTTCGCGTGCGATCCATTTAAATCCCGTGTAACAGTCGAACATTTCTATCTTATTTTTGTCAGCTATAGCCTTTACCAGTTCTGTTGTTACAATTGTTTTGACAATAAATTCATCACCTTTCATTTTCCCTTGTGCTATACGATTCGATATTATATAGTAAAGGAATATAACACAGGTTTGATTACCATCAATGAGAACCCATTCTCCATGGTTGTCTTTGCATGCCATCCCTACACGGTCTGCATCAGGATCGCTCGCCATCACGATATCAGCATCTATTTTTTTTGCTAACGTCATCGCCATGGTAAGAGCTTCTGCATTTTCAGGATTCGGACTTACCACCGTTGGGAAGTTACCATCCTTAATCATTTGTTCTGGCACCGTATTGATGTTTTCAAAGCCCCAAAGTTTAAGACTACGAGGAATGAGCATCATACCAGTACCGTGAATAGGAGTATAAACTATTTTGAGATCTTTCTGACGTTTAATACACTCTGGATCAATAGAAAGCGTCTTTATTTGGTTTAAGTATTCGTTGTCAACATCTTCTCCTATTATTTGGATTAATTCTTTGCGTCCTTTAAATTGTATGTCTTCTACGCGCACTTTATTCACTTCGTCTATAATACCCTTGTCGTGAGGAGCTAAAACCTGAGCACCGTCCTCCCAATAAGCTTTGTATCCATTGTATTCTTTCGGGTTGTGAGAGGCTGTTAAGATGATACCACTCTGACAGCCGAAAGAACGTATTGCAAATGAAACTTCTGGCGTTGGTCGCATATCTTCAAACAGATAAACTTTTATACCATTTGCTGAGAAGATATTTGCGGACGTTTCTGCAAAAAGAGTACTATTGTTACGACAATCACAGCCAACAACTACTGAAATCTGCTTTAAATGCTTAAAGTTTTTGTTTAAGTAGTTTGCTAGACCTTGAGTGGCTGCACCAACCGTATATACGTTCATTCTGTTTGTGCCAGGACCCATAATACCACGAAGACCTCCCGTCCCAAATTCAAGAGTACGATAGAAGGAGTCTATCAGTTCTGTTTTGTCATCGGCAGCAAGAATACCTTTTACGGCATTTTGCGTATCCGTATCGTACACTGACGATGTGGCCCATACTTGTGCTTTCTCTTCACACTGCTTAATTAATTCTTTGTTATCCATAATGTTGTTTCTATTTGGGGGTCTTCTTTACCAGAATCCCATATCATATTTCTTTACTTTTGTAGAACAGGAAGGAGATAGCGAGTTCCAGTTTTTTCTACTATTATTTTACGATAAGCATCGGGGAATCCAACTCGTTTTACGGGTGCGCCAAGTCCTTCTGTTGTGCGAGAGAAACAACCCTTTGTATCGGGTTTAATTGCTTGGTCATTATATTTCACGATTATATATTCGCCAAGCTTTTGCCAACGATGAAGCATTTCTTGAGCTTTCGTAGTGGTATATTGATTCAAGTAATCACGTGCTTGTTCTGGCTTTTGTTTTAATAAGGCTAAAGCATGAGCTTCTATGCGGGGTTGTTGTGCAAAATAGTTTTCCTCTAGTTCTTCACGAGCATCTTTAACGGCTTCAAAAAGCATAGAATAGCGAGGATAGACCATATTTGAGACCCAATTACAGACCCAAAAAGCGGATTTAAATGAAAAGCTTACACCATCCGCCGTTTTTTGTGAATAACATTCAGGAACGGTCGTTGCACAACAATATACAGGTGTGAAAGCAATCATATTTGCATCGTCATTTCCAAACCATAAAATGCCTCCAATGGCATCGGGAAGCGAGCTACGCATTTGAGATACAAAAACAAACGCAGCTTGTTGTGTAGAGATGGGGCGTTCATTAAAATACATTTTACCATCGTATTCCCAACTTAATGGTGTTGGGCGATAAGGTGCATTATACGGTCCTGCCCCTACTTCATTTGTTATATCAAACGGTGTTCCCTCGTAATGATCACGCATCGCGTTTTCTACATCTTGAACACGAAGTTTTCGATTTGGTTTAAGAAAAAGCGGCATCGGGTTAAGTCCTGTCTTTTCCCCTTTCACATAATCTAAATACGCATCCATACCATCTCCCCATTTATTAAAGAAACTCCACACGCGAGCTTCACAATAACGAAGTTCTCCAAAGCCAGCAGGACAATAAGCATTTGCGAAATCAAAATCAGAATTTTTACCAGTGAACCAACCTTTACGACGAGCAAAGCTGATAACATCGGGAGAATAGATACAATTTTGTTTGTCCTTTAAGGGAAACTTATGAATCCGACTTTGATTCGCATGGGCTGAAATGCAATCATCGGGTACACGTTGAGCAACCCAAACAGCACCACGATTTCCAACGCCCTTCCCGATCAATTCGAGTATCCACGCTTCCTTTTTATCTGCAACGGTAAAACTTTCGCCCTCACTACAATAACCATATTGTTTTACCAAGTCGGTCATTACGGTAATGGCTTCACGTGCTGTACGGCTGCGCTGTAAAGCGATATAAATAAGGGACCCATAGTCTATCACGCCCGTGCTATCAACGAGCTCTAGCCTACCTCCGAACGTGGTTTCAGCAATCGTTACTTGAAATTCATTGATATTACCTATCACAGAATAAGTAACCTCAGCTTCATCTATCTCTCCAAGATATTTATTTGTTTCCCATTCATATATAGCCCTTTTTGTTCCTTTTGCATGAGTTCCAGCAGCAAAATGCCACAAGGATCCAAACATTCCATAATCATCTGAGCTATACGACACGAGGACAGAACCATCGACAGATGCATTTTTTCCCACAATCAAATTCGTACAAGCATCGCTATGTGCAGAAAAGAACAAAGCAATAAGAACGAGAATAGGTGCAAAGTTTTTTTTCTTTTTCATTTTTGTGTATTTAACAAGCTTTAAATGACATATCTAATCCTTTTACAGAATGAGTAAGTGCTCCAACGGATATAAAATCGACTCCACATTCCGCATAACTTCGAATTGTATCAAACGTAATACCACCACTCGATTCCGTTTCGTATTTTCCGTCTATCATTCTTACTGCTTTGCGTGTATCCGTTGTGTTAAAGTTATCAAGCATAATACGATGGACACCTCCTTTGTCTAATACTTGTTGAAGTTCATCAAAGCTACGAACTTCTATTTCTATCTTTAAATTCTTTTTTGTCTCTATAAGATATTGATGGCAACGATCTAAAGCGTTTGCGATACCTCCTGCAAAATCAACATGATTATCTTTGAGTAAAATCATATCAAATAAGCCGATACGATGGTTCACACCGCCACCTATTTTTACCGCTTCTTTTTCGAGCATACGCATACCAGGTGTCGTTTTACGAGTATCAAGTACCCGTGTTTTCGTTCCTTTTAATCGTTCTACATATTGCCGCGTTGTTGTAGCAATACCGCTCATACGTTGCATTACGTTGAGCATGAGACGCTCTGTTTGCAATAAACTTTGCACTTTACCTGTAACCATCATCGCCACATCGCCTGGTTTAACTTCTTTACCATCATTTATCAATACGTCTATTTGCATTGTAGAATCAAAGCGATGAAATATTTTTTTAGCGATCTCGACACCTGCTAATACGCCAGTCTCTTTTATAAGTAGTTTACTTTTCCCCATGGCATCTGAAGGTATGCAACAGAGAGTTGTATGATCACCATCGCCAATGTCTTCGGCAAAGGCTAAGTCTATAAGCTTTTCGTTTAATTCATTTACTGTATACATATATATAGTCTTTTAAAATGGCAAAATTACCTCTTTTGTTTGAAAAAAGGAGCTGTTTTCCAAACAAAAAGAGAACTTTTTGTACTTTTGCATCTATGAAGACAGAACTTATTGTAGTAGGAAAAACAACGGACAGCAAACTCGAAGCTCTTATTTCGGATTATATGGAAAGGATAAAACATTATATTCCATTCGATATAACCGTATTGCCAGAGCTAAAAGGGACAAAGGGTTTAACTTTTGAACAGCAGAAAGAACGGGAAGCCGACTTGCTGTTGAAGAGCTTCCGCTCAGGTGATTGTGTTGTATTACTTGATGAAGGGGGTAAGGAATTCAGATCTATCGACTTTTCTAAATACATCCAATATAAATTAGCATCTCCAGTACGCAGACTTCTGTTTGTAATAGGTGGCCCATATGGTTTTTCTGAATCAGTTTATAAAGCAGCAACGGAAAAACTTTCTTTGTCAAAAATGACGTTCTCACACCAAATGATTCGCCTTTTATTTGTAGAACAAGTCTATCGCTCTATGACCATATTAAAAGGAGAACCTTATCACCACGAATAGCTTTTTACTTACAAAAGAACGTTATCGTAAGGGGTAAGTGGTCACTAAATCCGCCTAAATAGTGTAAACCAAAGTAGGTACTAAATGGAGTGACACCAAAATTACGATCGTCGTCCGTCAACAAAAAATACTTGTCGAGTATTTGTGCTGACGTTGAAAGCGTATAAAAACTACGATGAACATCAAGTAATGAAGCGTTTACAATAATTTGATCAAAAGAGAACCACTCACCCATAAACTTGTAAGTCCCTTTCACTTGTGGATTACTACCTTTCTTTGGTGTAAGATTTACAAGACTATTTTCAATTTTGTCCTTTTCTATAATACGGTCCGTTGGTTTTGCATTTAAATATTTAAGAATAGATGGGTTCGACGGAGTATCGTTAAAGTCACCCAATAAAATGACATTCGGTTTCTTTCGCAATAAGAGAATAGAATCAACACGTTCCTTTAATTGCAAAGCAGCTTGATTACGTAGTGGCGAAGATTGTTTTTCGCCTCCTCTACGACTCGGGAAATGGCAAACAAACACATCGAGCGTATCGCCCGTAATGATACGACCAACCACGTGAAGTATGTCACGGGAAAACACCTGCTCTTTCTTTCGTTGTAATTTAAGACGATAACACACCTTTTCTATTAAACGAAATCGATTTTCTTGATAAAGTAAAGCGACATCAATACCACGGGCATCTAGACTATTTGTCATTACATATTTATAATCCATAGCCCATAAATGATAGCGAGTTAAATCAGAAAGCGCCGAATCATTTTCCACCTCACACAAAGCGACTAGATCTACGGGCTGCTCAAAAGACGCAGCAGCGATTGTTTTAGCGATCCGCTGTAACTTTATATGATAACGATTTCGTGTCCATCTTCTATCGGAGGTTGGAAGAAACTCTAAGTCCTCTTTATCAATATCATGTTGCGTATCAAATAGATTTTCTACATTTAGCTCCATTACGACAAATTTTGTTTGTGCAAAACCGAAGTTAAAGACAAACATCCAACTACTTATTGTAAAGAGCAAACGAATCATAAATTACCTAGAAATGTCTATTTTGAAATATCTACTTTGCAAAAATACAAGAAAGTTCACGGTATCCCAAAAGAAAATATAGAAATAGATGAAAATCATTGCTTTTCTAGGCTAAAACTTGGTAATGTCTTATGCTCTTTGTACTTTTGCAGTCGGAAATAAGAGCAAAAAAGTTTTAGGTTTTAAATTAGGCGCATAAGTATACGCGAACCATTAGGTAAGAAGATTGTTAGTGATTTAGGTTAGTTTTTTATTTCCAAGAAGCACTAGAATCCCATATAGGGATTCTTTTCTTTAAGAGAAGCGGATCTACTCCGCTTTCTTTCTTTTTAGGATCAAAGAATCCAAAACAAGCGCTATCCAATTCTTGCAATTTTATGAAGCTGCCATTCATCTATAAGTTTGATTTTTCGTCCATCTATCGCAATCAGCTTTTCGGCTGAAAAAACAGACAGTGTACGGATTGCATTTGCAGTAGTCATATTGGCAAGACTCGCTAAATCCTCCCGCGATAAATAAATACTAAGAGTAGAATCGTCCTCTTCTAAACCATAATTTTCTTTTAGAAAAAGTAATGACTCCGCTAAACGCCCTCTTATATGATTTTGGGTTAAACTAACCGTACGCTTATCGGATATACCAAGATCGACGGCCAACATTTTAACAAAAAACATAGCAAGACCATTATTACCACGTGAAATAGACTCTATATCCTTCATTGGAATAGAACAAATCTGAGCATCTTCAAAAGCGGCCGCAGTTGTTACAAAATTTTCAGCAGCAAAATAAGCACGATAAGCAAAATATTGCACAGGTTTGATGACGCGAATAATTTGACAACGCCCCCCTATGCCTTCCTTAAATATTTTCACTTTTCCATGGAGCAAACAATACATTTTGTGAGGCGTTTGACCTTCTGCATAAATAGTTTCCCCACGTTTGTAATTAAAAACCTCCATTTTATCATACAAATATTTCTTTTCTTTGCTGCTTAACAAGTTCCACAAATCAGAGATTTGAATCATTACGTTATCCTTTATTATGCCTTTATGCTCTACCATTATTGCGCCTTTTATATCACTTCTTATGTTGTACAGCACAAAAATATAAATAAATTATGACTTGTAGAAAAAATAGGGCGAAAAAGTTGGTGATTATAAATTATTTTCATTACATTTGGGCTAGTAAAAACCAACCTTAATACAGAAACGTATGTGTTATTTAAAATTCGATAAGATTCAAATGACTAATTTGCAAGAATCTCTTCCAAAAGAAATTCTATGTACAAACAGATCAGGTGCATACTCCTGCACCACAATTCTAGGTTGCAACACTCGCAAATATCATGGGTTACTCGTTGTACCGATCCCTGAACTTGATACCGAAAATCACGTACTGCTATCATCACTAGATGAAACCATTATCCAGCATGGTGCAGAGTTCAACTTGGCGCTACACAAATATCAGGGGGAAAACTTTAGTCCAAAAGGACATAAATACATTCGTGGCTTTGAATGGGAAAAAGTGCCAACGACTATTTATAGAGTTGGGGGAGTCGTGATTCAGAAAGAATTCTTATTTGAGCGCTTTGAATCACGTATTATAATAAGATATACGTTACTTGAAGCTCATTCTCAAACTACATTAAGACTTCGCCCATTCTTAGCATTCCGTAGTGTACGCGAGTATACACACGAGAACAATTATATCAGTAAGCATTACGACGCTGTAGAAAATGGTATAAAGACCTCTCTTTATCCCAACTATCCCGAATTGTATATGCAAATGAACAAAAAAAGCGATTTCGTTTATCAACCTGATTGGTATCGTGGATTAGACTACCCAAAAGAACGCGAGCGTGGCTATGCCTCTAACGAAGATCTCTACGTTCCTGGCTATTTTGAGATGACAATAAAGAAAGGTGAGAGTATCGTTTTTTCAGCAGGGCTCAATGAGATTAAAACGTCTCAGCTCAAGAAGATTATGGACAAAGAAATTGAAGCGCTCGATCCACAAGATAGCTTTTATCATTGTTTAGTAAGCTCTGCTCATCAATTTCACATACAAAGAGGAGAAGAAAACTATCTTATTGCGGGTTATCCTTGGTTTAAATGCAGAGCACGCGATTTATTCATTTCCATGCCTGGATTAACCCTATCTCTTGGAGAAACAGAGCAATTTGAAAGTTATATGATTACAGCCACCAAGGCTATAGAAGACTTTATTGAAGGTGCTACACCACGCGTTAGAATATCTGAAATAGAACAACCTGACACGTTTCTTTGGGCAATTTGGTGCATTCAACAATATGGAAAATCCATCTCGCGCGAACAATGCAACAAAAAATATGGAGCATTGCTTGAGAAAATGATGGAATACTTGTTACTAAGTAAACATAAGAATCTTTTTGTTCACGAAAATGGATTACTCTATAGCAGTGGCAAGAAAAAAGCGGTTACCTGGATGAATTCATCCGTTAATGGGAAGCCTATTGTTCCCCGTTCTGGCTACATTGTTGAATTTAATGCATTATGGTATAATGCTTTAAAATTCTATGCTCAAATGCTTTTAGACCGAGGAGAAGACACAAAAGCAACAGAATTAGAAAAACTGGCAGAAAAAGTAGCAAACTCCTTTCATGATATTTTTCTCAATGAATATGGCTACTTACTCGACTATGTAGATGGAAATATGATGGATTGGAGCGTACGTCCTAATATGATTTTTGCAGTTGCATTAGATTATTCTCCCCTAACATTGGTAGAAAAGAAACACGTACTAGATATTTGTACAAAAGAACTCGTTACCCCCAAAGGGATCCGTTCTCTAAGCCCGAAAAGCGGTGGATACAACCCCTTATATTGTGGACCTCAATCACAACGAGACTATGCGTATCACCAAGGAACGGCATGGCCATGGTTAACAGGATTTTATCTTGAAGCATATCTGAGAGTCTACAAAATGAGTGGTATCAGCTATATAGAAAGACAACTTATAGGGTTCGAAGAAGAATTATTCAATCATTGTTTATGCTCTATATCGGAGCTATTCGAAGGGAACCCGCCATTCCATGGTCGCGGTGCCACATCGTTTGCAATGAATGTCGCAGGTATACTGCGCTCTATAAGGTTATTTGAAAAGAACAACACATTATAATAAGAGGAGGCATCATGAAAGTTTTAATGTTTGGATGGGAGTTTCCTCCACATATTTTAGGAGGATTAGGTACAGCTAGTTACGGACTAACCAAAGGTTTGTCCGCACAGTCTGATGTAGAAATTACGTTTTGCCTTCCGAAGCCTTGGGGTGATGAAGACAAAAGTTTTATGAATATTATTGCCATGGACAGCGTACCAATTGTTTGGAAAGATGTACAATGGGATTATGTAAAAGACCGTTTGAATAACAAGATGGATGCCCAATTGTATTATGACCTTCGCAGTAATATTTATGCAGATTTCAACAACCAACACACCAATGATTTGGGTTGCATTGAATTTTCAGGAACCTATCCGAATAATCTACACGAAGAAATAAACAACTACTCCATCGTAGCAGGTGTTATTGCTCGCCAACAAGACTATGATATTATTCATGCTCACGATTGGCTAACTTATCCAGCAGGCATTCATGCCAAAAGCGTTTCGGGTAAGCCCCTTGTTATCCACGTACACGCAACAGACTTTGATCGAAGCCGTGGAAAAGTAAACCCGACTGTTTATGGGATAGAAAAAGACGGAATGGATCATGCAGACTGCATTATGTGCGTCAGCGAACTGACTCGTCAAACGGTTATCAATCATTATCATCAAGATCCTAGCAAGTGTTTTGCAATGCACAATGCTGTATATCCCTTAGCCTCCAATTTGCAAGCAATCGTAGACCAACGTAAACCAGCGAACGAGAAAAAAGAGAAAATAGTTACCTTTCTCGGACGTATAACGATGCAAAAGGGTCCCGAATACTTTGTGGAAGCAGCCAGCCTTGTTCTACAACGCACACAAAACATACGTTTCTGTATGGCAGGAAGTGGTGATATGCTCCAAGAAATGATAAATCTTGCCGTTTATCGCGGCATCACGGATAAATTCCACTTTCCTGGATTTATGAAAGGAGAACAAGTATTTGAAGCCTTCCGAGATAGTGATGTTTACGTTATGCCTTCTGTTTCTGAACCTTTTGGCATCTCACCACTCGAAGCAATGCAATGCGGTGTACCCTCTATCATTAGTAAACAATCAGGTTGTGGCGAAATACTAGAGCAATGTATAAAAACAGACTATTGGGATATTCAAGCAATGGCGGATGCAATATATTCTATTTGTACAAACGATGCCCTTTACAACTACTTAAAAGAGGAAGGTAAGAAAGAAGTAGACCAAATAACCTGGGAAAAAGTAGGCATTAGAATACGTCAACTATACAATTCTTTACTATAACAAATTAAACCAACACGATATGAAAACGATTTGCCTCTATTTTGAAATCCATCAAAATATTCACCTTAAACGCTACCGTTTCTTTGACATCGGAACAGACCATTACTACTACGATGACTACGAAAACGAACGTAGTATAACGGAAACTGCAGAACGATCTTACGTACCTGCGCTCAAGACGCTCATAGAAATGGCGAAGACAAATGGACATTACTTTAAATGCGCCATTTCTCTATCAGGTTGTGCGATTGAACAATTAGAAAATCATGCACCACATGTTATAGAATTATTACAAGAGCTCAATAATACAGGATGCGTAGAATTTCTAGCAGAACCTTATTCTCATGGTTTATCCTCTTTGGCAAACACAGAGTGCTTCAAGGATGAAGTGGAACGGTTATGCAAAAAAGTAAAAGATCTTTTTGGAGTTACCCCAAAGATATTCCGTAACTCTTGCCTTATCTACACCAATGAAATTGGTGAACAAGTGGCAGAAATGGGTTTTAAAGGAATGCTAACAGAAGGTGCAAAACACATCTTAGGATGGAAAAGTCCACACTTTGTATACAATTGCAACCGAAACCCAAAACTAAAGTTACTGCTCCGCGATTATAACCTATCAGAGGATATTAGCTACAGATTTAATGATTCGAGTTGGAATGAATATCCCCTATTCGCAGATAATTATATGAATTGGATAGCCCAATTACCCGAAGAGGAACAAGTTATAAATATCTTTATGGAGTTATGCGCTTTGGGAATTTTCCAGCCCCTATCTTCCAATATTCTTGAATTTATGAAATCGTTACCAGAGCAAGCAAAACTACGTGGCATAAACTTCTCGACGCCATCAGAAGTCTGCTCTAAAATGAAATCAGCAGGCGACTTAGATGTACCCTACCCTATAACGTGGGTAGATGAAGAAAGAGATATTAGTAGCTGGCTCGGAAACATCATGCAACGAGAAGCCTTCGATAAGCTGTATAGTATTGCTGATCGAGTTCGAATTTGTGGAGACCGCCGTATGAAACAAGATTGGGATTACTTACAAGCCACAAATAATTTCCGCTTTATGAATACAAAGCCTTGTAATAACGGGTGTTATCGCGGCATTTATGACACTCCCTTCGATGCGTTCACCAATTATATGAACATTATAGGCGACTTCATCATGAGAGTAAACAGCCTCTATTCTACCGATGTGGAAAATGAAGAGTTAGTTCCCCTACTCACCATTATACGAAATCAGGAAGATGAATTAGATCGAAAAAACAAAGAGATTGAAAAGCTACAAGCAATGATAGGACAATTAGGTCCAAACGAAACAACACCAACCGTAGCAAAAAAGGGGAAAAAGGAAAAAACAAAAGAAACTCCACCGAAGAAGGAGAAAACAGAAAAAACAAAGTAAGAAAAAGGGAAGAATTATAGAGCATATAGTTCTTCCCTTTTTATTTTCTCCTTAGAATTCGTATTTAATGCAGCCGTGTGTCAGGACGGAATGATGAAATTAAGAATTTCCTGCTTTACCTTTATTTCGAGCGTTGTAATCGGATGAAGTTCACGAAGTACCTTTCCATCTAGCGCTATACGTGCTTTACTCGTGGCAAGTATTGATACATGCTTCGTTCTATACGACTTCACATTGCTAGCTGTGAGAAAACGCCCCGTGAAGAGCAGCCAGAGCCCTTGAAGAAGTTGAGCTACTTCTGGGTGAGAAACGACTGAAACGTCCAACAAACCATTGTAAGGCACCGCATTGGGGGTCTGTCCATAGCCTGACGCACTTCCTATACACACGGTCATCACCTTTTTCGTAAAATCATCCTCGTTTACCTTTAGGTGCATTTTGTATTCCATACGCTGAAAAAGAAGCAAAAAAGCTGAAGAGATAAACGAAAGGGTACGAAAGCCCCAAAAGCTATGCATCTTCTTGCGCAAATTCATAATAGAGGCTGCTGCGCCCAAATTAATACAGTCCACAAAATAAATAATTTTATTCTTTCCCTCCACGGTGTAGTGAACCTCCCCCACATCTATCGTTCGGATTCGGCGTTCACGTAGCCACGTTATCGTTTGTTTGTATTCTTTTTCCTGATAACCCCAAAAGCGTGCAAAATCATTTGCAAAACCATTTGGAATAACTCCTAAGGCAACCGTTGTATAATCAATTCCACTATTCATAAGACCATTTACCGCCGCATTTACCGCCGCATCACCTCCTACAATGAGGATGGTGTGATAACCATTTGCAGCCAACATCGAGGAAAGACGCTCCACAGACGTTTCTCCTTCACTCTGAACGAAGTCAAACGAAATATTTTCTTCCTCCAGATACTTCTTTATCTTTTGCCAACGCTTATGCGTTGAACGAGAGTTTTTAATAGGACAATAAATTATGCCCCAATCCGATTGCTTTACCATTTATTGTTCTCTGCAAGTTGTTTTATCATTGCTACTTTCTCTTCAACAGGAAGTAGACCGTCTATCCAATGTATCTTAATCCCTCGTTTTTCCATTCCCCGAAACCACGTCATCTGACGCTTAGCAAACTGATGAATGGCTATCTCTAGAGCATGAAACATTTCCTCGTATGTAAGTTTTCCTATTATATAAAGTGTTAGATATTTGTATTCTAATCCATAATAAATAAGATCGTCTGGACTTACCCCCGAATCAAGAAGGCGACGCACTTCGTCTACCATCCCCTCGTCCAAGCGCTGTTGCAAACGACTACTGATACGACTACGGCGAACCTCTCTTGATATATCGATACCAATAGTTAAACTTCTAATCGTTGGGAAAGAACGTTTTTCCACAGGTATTTGTTTGTAATATTCCTCTATTTCTATAGCACGAATTGCACGTTTTGCGGTGTCGACATCGGTTGTATTGTGCAATTCTTTATAAGTTGAAAGAATCTCCGTAAGTTCAGCCCTTGTTTTTCCGTCCAATTGCCCACGAAGTTCGGGATTCTCAGGAACGGGTAACAATCTATATCCACGAAGCACAGACTCCAAGTAAAGTCCAGAGCCTCCACAAAAGATAGGTTGTAATCCTCTTGTTACAACGTCCTTATACACTTCTAAAAAATCGCGTTGGTATTCAAAAACATTGTATTTAGAACCTGGTTCCACTCTATCTATTAAATGATAAGGAACTTGCATCCCTTGAACCATGTAATCAGCAAGGTCTTTCCCCGTACCAAGATCCATACCTTTGTACACCTGCCGGCTATCTGCACTTATTATTTCCGTATCAAGGTCATAAGCTAATGCCACAGCCACACTTGTTTTACCCGAAGCCGTTGGCCCGAGGATTGTAATCATATCTATAGGAGTAACGTTCTTTTGCACGCAACAAAAGTAATGAATGTTATCCGTATAAACAAAGAATAAAGAACAAAAAAAGCCGTTCCTTTAAAAGGAACGGCTTTTTTGTTTATTGGAAACGTATAAGATTATCCGTTTACTTTTGCCATGTGAGCAATAAGTTCCAATACTTTGTTTGAATAACCGATTTCGTTGTCATACCAAGATACAACCTTAACGAATGTGTCTGTCAAAGCGATACCAGCTTTAGCATCGAAGATAGAAGTACGAGCGTCGCCCAAGAAATCAGCTGAAACAACAGCTTCTTCTGTGTAACCTAGAACACCTTTCAATTCACCTTCAGAAGCAACTTTCATAGCTTCGCAGATTTGAGCATAAGTAGCTGGTTTAGACAAGTTAACTGTCAAGTCAACAACTGATACGTCAAGGGTAGGAACACGCATTGACATACCTGTCAATTTGCCATTCAACTCAGGGATTACTTTACCTACTGCCTTTGCAGCACCTGTAGAAGAAGGAATGATATTTCCTGCAGCAGCACGGCCACCTCTCCAATCCTTCATAGAAGGACCGTCAACGGTTTTTTGAGTAGCGGTTGTAGAGTGAACGGTTGTCATCAAACCGTCTGTGATACCGAAGTTGTCGTTCAATACCTTAGCGATAGGAGCCAAGCAGTTTGTTGTGCAAGATGCATTTGATACAAATTTTGTACCCTTAACATATTTGTCGAAGTTTACACCACAAACAAACATAGGGGTGTCGTCCTTTGAAGGAGCTGACATAACAACATATTTAGCACCTGCCTCAATATGAGCCTGAGCTTTGTCTTTTGAAAGGAAAAGACCTGTAGACTCTACTACATACTCTGCACCTACTGCATCCCATTTCAAGTCTGCTGGGTTACGCTCTGCTGTTACACGAATAACATTACCGTTTACGATAAGTTGGCTTTTCTCTACATCATATTCAATGGTACCATCAAACTGACCGTGCATGGTGTCATACTTTAGCATATAAGCCAAGTAATCTACTGGACAAAGGTCGTTAATACCTACGATTTTAATGTCGTTGCGAGACTGAGCTGCGCGAAATACAAAGCGGCCAATACGACCGAAACCATTAATACCTACTTTAATCATTTTCTTTAACTATTTTAGGGTTCATATTAAATATCTATTTCATCCTTATCTGAAGAAGAGAAATCTTTAGCAAAACTCTTTCGCCATCTTTTTCTCTAATTCGCGGCAAATTTACGAAATTTCTCTTACATTTGCACCACACGACAACAAAAAAATGAATGAAAAGTATGGGAAAAGGTAAATTAGTGCAGGAGTTCAAGAACTTCGCCATTAAAGGGAACGCTATTGACATGGCAGTGGGTGTTATTATAGGAGGTGCTTTTGGAAAAATTGTATCGTCTATTGTTAGTGATATTATTATGCCGCCCATCGGGTGGCTTATTGGTGGCGTCAACTTCACCGATCTAAAGTTTAAATTACCTATCAATCCGCTAGAACCCAACATTCCGCCAGCAACGATTGCTTATGGCAGTTTCTTACAAAATTGTTTTGATTTTGTCATTATCGCTTTTTGTATCTTTATGCTTGTAAAAATCATCAACAAACTCGCAAAGAAAGAAGAAAAGCCTGCAGAACCTAAAGCACCACCCCTTAGCAAAGAGGAATTACTACTCACCGAGATACGCGATTTGCTAAAAAACAAATAGCAAAAGAGGGGGCATCATTTTTTTGACACACCCTCTTTTTTTTTAAAAAAAGAATGACTGATAAACACGATCATTCTTCTTTTTCTCTTAGAAGTTACACCCTACTGACAACATGAAGTTTTCTTCGCTGTAGGTGGTAGGATCTGCATTATTGCTAATGGTATTCGTTAAACCAATCTGATAATTTAGGCCTATGTAAAATCTATTTATGCCAAATCCACAACCAAAATTGAGTCCCATGCCAAAACGATTAAAATTATCAAATGCATCCTCGTATTCAGAAAGAGTACAACTCTGTTTAGAACTTGTACCATCAAAATACCATTCTTTATTTGTAAAAGTACCAAAGGCTGCATACGTTAAATAAGGACCTCCTTTTATATCAAAGAACGTGTTATCTGAAATCATAGCTCGGTAAGCAAGATTAAGAGGAAAATCAACATTATACGTCCGCATTGTTTCTTTGTAACGATAATCATACCATTCTTTATCGTCTCCTTCATACGCACCATATCCCTTTGACGAATAGCCTTTATTACCAAAGTATAATCCTGTTTCTATATACAAATCCTTTGCGATAGGAATACCTACCACATATCCTACATGAAAACCTGCAATAGAATTGGTGTTAGAACTATAACCTGTGTCATAATCATAAAAATCATCGCTACCCGTATAGCTCGACAACGAAAAACCAGCACGAAGTCCGAAATAAATAGGTGACTTCGTATTATAAGTTCTTTCACTTCGAGAATCACGATTCGAATACGTATTGCGATTGTACTGCGAAGGCTTGTCGCCACGATAACGACTAGGTTGTGCATTTATAGTCTGAACTGCAAACGCCACAAAGAGTGCTAAGATTATTTTTTTCATCATTTCCCGTTTTTAAAATAAAACCCATTTCCCATCCTTCCGCCTTTCCTTCGACTCTTTTTAGAGGCGCTAAGAAAAAAACGAAATTCTTTCTGCTGCAAATATATATAAAACTTCAATTATAGCGATAGTTTCATCTGTTTTTTTTCAAATCCATCGCGATTTCTGACGGCTTTTTATTTTATACAATTCAAAATAAACACATTATAAGTAATTTCTATTTGAGGAACTCGTGCTGTCTTACGCTAAAACACATCCTTTCAAAAAAAGGAGCGCGCTCCTTTTTTAATTCGAGTGCGCTCCTCTTCAAAAATGAGCGCGCTCGAATTTTGATTAAAATAAGCGAAGAGGACAACAGCACGCTTTTCCAAAAAAAATCTATCCTTTTCCCTTCTCAAACAAAACGGGTAGAAAAGCCAAAAAAAGACTTATCTACCCGTTGTTTGATGATTTAATTCACTTTATTCCCATTCTATGGTAGCAGGTGGTTTCGACGAAATGTCGTAACATACGCGATTAACGCCCTTCACCTTGTTTATAATGTCGTTACTCATCTTTGCCAAAAAGTCGTAAGGTAAATGCGCCCAATCTGCCGTCATGGCATCCGTACTCGTTACGGCCCTTAATGCCACAGCGCGCTCGTAAGTGCGTTCATCACCCATCACTCCCACACTCTTTACAGGAAGTAAAATAACGCCTGCCTGCCATATCTCATCATACAAACCCCAATCACGCAAACCTTGTATGAAAATATCGTCGGCATCCTGAAGTATACGCACTTTTTCAGGTGTAATATCACCCAAAATACGCACGGCTAAACCAGGTCCAGGAAAAGGATGACGCGTAATAAGATGTTCTGGCATCTTCAATTGACGACCCACACGACGCACTTCGTCCTTAAAAAGCCATTGCAACGGTTCACAAAGACTTAAGTGCATTTTCTCAGGCAGTCCTCCCACATTGTGATGACTTTTAATGACCTTACCTGTTATGTTTAAGCTTTCTATGCGATCTGGGTAGATGGTTCCTTGGGCCAACCATTTTGCATCGGTTATTTTATGCGCTTCTACATCGAACACGTCAATAAAGCCCGATCCAATAACCTTCCGTTTGGCTTCAGGTTCTGTGATACCTGCCAATTCGCTAAAGAACTTATCACTGGCATTCACTCCTATCACATTCAGTCCCAAACATTCATAATCGTGCATCACCGTTTCGAATTCTTTCTTGCGAAGCATCCCGTGATCTACAAAAATACATGTTAGATTTTTACCGATCGCCTTATTAAGTAACACAGCACAAACGGAAGAGTCTACGCCTCCCGACAAACCTAAAATCACTTTATCGTCACCTAACTGCGCTTTGAGTTCTGCAACGGTCGTATCTACAAATGCTGCGGCACTCCAGTCCTGACGACTTCCGCAAATATCCACCACAAAGTTCTTTAACAACTGCGTACCTTGTACAGTATGGAATACTTCAGGGTGAAATTGCACACCCCACAGTTTCTCACCATCGGCTTGATAGGCAGCATATTTTACCTTTTCTGTAGAAGCGATGGTTCTGAATCCATTCGGAAGCGCAGTAATCGTATCACCGTGACTCATCCACACTTGCGATTGGTCTTCAAAACCTTTGAACAAAGGATTTTCTTTCTCGAATGTTTGAAGATGCGCACGTCCGTATTCTCTCGTTGCCGCAGGCTCCACTTTACCTCCATAAAGATGACTCATATACTGTGCACCATAACAGATACCCAATATAGGATATTGAGCACGAATCTCACTCAAATCCACCTTGAAGGCTGCGGGATCATAAACGCTATAAGGCGATCCGCTCAAAATAACCCCAATCACCGAAGGATCGTTATGAGGAAATTTATTATAAGGCATTATTTCGCAAAATGTGTCGAGTTCGCGCACGCGACGACCTATGAGTTGAGTGGTTTGAGATCCAAAATCTAAAATGATAATCTTTTGTTGCATTGTCTTATAGTTGTTGAATTATTTCTTGAGTGCAAAGATAACCACTACGAAACGATTTTACCCAATATTCGTGGAACAAAATTCATTTTTGCCTCTATTCCGTTTGTTCTTGTCGTTTTTTTACCTGTTTTTTAATGCGAAACAAAGAGAGCTGCATCGTCGAAAAAGAACAAGAAGCTTTACCTCTGTAAAGTAAAAGAAGCATATTTTTGTGCTTTTCATCCACAGAGCCTCCGTTGTTTGAATCTCATTTTTAAATAGGAAGTAATGGATTAAGAAGCGAAAGGATAGAGAACTCATCAGCCAAGGTTATTTGACTTAGATTGAAGAACAAAAAAGCAACAGAACGCATCAGATAAATTATCCTGCCGCAAGATTCAAATATCTTCCTAAAAGTTTTTAGAAGTCTCTCTATTGTTTTCCTCAAAAAAGTTGAAGCAAAACAAGCCTTTTAATGATATCTTTTACTAACTTTGCAACTGAGAACCATAACGGCTACTCAAAAGAACAATTTTATTTATCAACATAAAGAAAGAAGACAATGGTTTATTCACACGAAGTTGAAAACATGTGTTGTGTTGCCAAAGGTCCAAACCACGGATCAGCCCCTATCCCCGAAGAGGGAAAATGGGTTCAGGCAAAAGAGATTAAAGACATTTCAGGTCTTACCCACGGCATTGGCTGGTGTGCTCCTCAACAAGGCGCTTGCAAGCTAACGTTAAACGTAAAAGAAGGTGTAATTCAAGAAGCTTTAATTGAGACGATCGGTTGCTCAGGTATGACTCACTCTGCGGCTATGGCAAGCGAGATTCTACCAGGAAAAACGATACTCGAAGCTCTAAACACAGACCTTGTTTGCGATGCAATCAACACGGCGATGCGCGAGCTTTTCCTACAAATCGTTTATGGACGCACACAGAGCGCTTTTTCAGAAGGTGGTCTTATTATTGGCGCAGGCCTTGAAGATCTTGGAAAAGGACTACGTAGCCAAGTAGGTACGTTATACGGAACGCTAAAGAAAGGTCCTAGATACCTCGAAATGGCAGAAGGTTACATCAAGACAATCTTCCTTGACAAAGATAGTCAAATCTGTGGCTACGAATTCGTTCACATGGGTAAATTTATGGACGAAATCAAGAAGGGAACCGATGCGAACGAAGCTCTTAAAAAAGTTACAGGAACTTATGGTCGTGTAACAGCAGAGCAAGGTGCAGTTAAACATATTGATCCACGTCACGAATAACAAATAAGGAGGAATACAACTATGATTAGAGAAGTTAAATTTGAAAGTCAAGACCGTCGTATCAAGCAGATTATTGCTACTTTGAACGAAAACGGCATCAAGGATATCGAAGAGGCTAATGCGATCTGCGAATCTTATGGACTAGATCCTTATATGACTTGTGAAGAGACACAGCCTATCTGCTTTGAAAACGCAAAATGGGCTTATGTAGTAGGTACTGCTATTGCATTGAAAAAAAATTGCGGCACAGCTGCTGAAGCTGCTGAAGCGATTGGCCTTGGACTACAGGCATTCTGTATTCCTGGCACCGTAGCCGATGACCGCAAAGTGGGTATCGGTCATGGAAATCTTGCTGCTCGCCTTCTTCGCGAGGAAACAAAATGCTTTGCGTTCCTTGCAGGACACGAAAGCTTTGCCGCAGCAGAAGGAGCGATCAAAATTGCAGCAAAAGCCGATAAAGTTCGCAAAGAACCATTGCGTTGCATCTTGAATGGCTTGGGCAAAGATGCCGCACAAATCATCAGCCGTATCAACGGTTTTACGTATGTACAAACAAAGTTCAACTACTTCACAAGTGAGTTGAAGGTTGTTAAAGAAATTGCTTACAGCGATGGAGACCGCGCCAAAGTAAAATGCTATGGAGCTGACGATGTACGCGAAGGTGTTGCGATTATGTGGCACGAAGGTGTTGATGTATCCATCACGGGTAACTCAACTAATCCAACTCGTTTTCAACATCCAGTAGCAGGTACCTACAAAAAAGAACGCTTACTACAAGGTAAACCTTATTTCTCTGTTGCATCAGGAGGTGGTACAGGTCGTACTCTTCATCCTGATAATATGGCAGCGGGTCCTGCTTCTTATGGTATGACCGACACCATGGGACGTATGCACTCCGACGCACAGTTTGCAGGTTCGTCTTCTGTTCCAGCACACGTAGAAATGATGGGCTTCCTAGGAATTGGTAACAACCCTATGGTTGGTTGTACTGTAGCATGTGCCGTAGATGTGTCACAAGCTACCAAAAAGTAAACAGACTTACGTAAATCAAAAAAGGTGCATCTCTAAGAGATGCACCTTTTTGTTTGATCAGATCACCCTAAAAAGAGCAATTGATTCCAAAAAGAATCCTCTTGTCCGAACGGGACAAGAGGATTTTTTTTTGGAAAACTCTATTTAAAGTAATTCTTATTTATTGTAAAGCAACCAAGCATCGGGATATGTAGCTCGCAACTCATCGCGAGACTGTACAGCCGAAGCTTTATCTGAAAAAGTTGTTGCAATAACTCTATACATAGAAAGTGCTGAGTTGTAAGCAATTTGAGCGCTATAACCTTTACCCTTCAATGTAGCTTGAACACCTTCTGCGTTTGCTTTCAAACCAAAGCTACCACATACTACACTAAAATCTTTCAGTCCTGCGCCATTGATAAGCTGTAATTTTTCCTGACGAACTTTTTCATTGCTATAATCATCCTTTACAGGCGTAACGGGTACACTAGGAGCTACATTTTCTACAGGAACGACTTCCACCGCAGTATCACTCTTGACTTGCGCCGTTTTGTTCTCTTGTTGTAAGGCTTTCTCGTATGCTTTTTTATAAGCACTTTCGTTTGATTTACACGAAGTTACTGAAAACGCAACACACATTCCCAATCCTAATACTAAATAGCTTTTCATTATATCTTATTATTTTCGATTTATATTTCCAACTCTTGGATGCTTTTTTTCTCTTATACGATAGCAAAGGTACTATTCTCTGTTAAATTCACGATTAAAGTATCGTTAAATATTGCAAAACAGGACTATTTTCAGGTCGTTTGAAAGAAAATGAGCTCAATATGCTTGATTATAGAAAAAAAAATGCTACTTTTGAAACGTTACAAATTTAAAAAGGCACAAATATGAAAGGATTAAGTATTTTAGCTGCATTTCTCGGCGGAGCCGCTGTAGGAGCAGCCTGTGGTATTTTGTTTGCTCCTGAAAAGGGAACAGACACACGTATGAAAATTGCAGAAGCATTACGCAAAAGAGGCGTGAAGCTAAACCGCAAAGAAATGGAAGATTTGGTGGATGATATCGCCGATGAACTAAAACCATCTAACGGATAATAGGCGAATGTTTTCCAGCAATAAAAACATGGAAAGCTTGCATGAGCTTTTGGGAGAAGTCAAAGAATACTTTGTACTTCAGAAGCGTTATGTACTGCTGGACTTAGTAGAAAAGATGACTATTATACTCTGTAAACTAATACTAGGAATGGTTTTGTTTATCTTGGGCGTAATAGTCATCTTGTACTTATCTGTAGCTTTAACCCTCTTTATGGCGGAAGTGATGGGTAGCATTTTCTGGAGCTGTCTACTTACGACCCTACTCTTTGCACTACTCGCCTTATTGATTTATGCAAAACGAAAGGCATGGATTATGATGCCTTTGATCCACTTCTTAACTCCTTTATTTATGGACCATTCTAAAGACTGTAAAAAAGATGAAGAACCAGAGTAATTCCCTCTACAGCATCGAAACCTTGCAGGAAGAAAAGCAAAGACTGTTGAAACAAATTGGGAAGAAAAAAGAAAAGATGCGTGCTCTCACCCAGAACTTGTTTACCCCGCCTCCCATCACAACAAAATTTGAAGCTATTGCCAACGGGATAGAAAGTTGTATGGCTGTATACGATGGCATACGATTTGGGAAGCATGCCATTCAACTCTTTCGCAACAAATTTAGCCGAAAGAAAGCCACATAACATCCTATAAAAGAAATTGGCTCCAACTGCTGAAAGACAAAGTTTGTGATGCAGGAGCACATATATGAAAATTCACATACAACTCTGCAGTATAAAACAGCAAATTGCAAAAGACTCCGACCTTTCACTTGCTCTATAGTGAGTGCTTTCTTTTAGTGCCATCCTTTCAATAAGGTATAGAAACAAAACTAAGAACTGCCGTTATAACCAAAAACGGCATAATTTATTTTCGTATGAAAAAAATAATGCTCGTCTTCGGGACACGTCCCGAAGCCATCAAAATGG